>CAMDGL010000152.1 GCA_945897845.1 Chitinophaga pinensis
TTGCCGGCTCAAACAATTCCAAGAACATTCGAGGAAAATCCGCAGCGCGAATGGATTGATGCCATTAAAAACGGAACATTACCGGGTTCTAATTTCGATTATTCCACAAAATTAATGGAAATGTCTCTGACCGGAGTTTTGGCCCAGCGTTTCAATACACGCATCGAATATGATGCTGCAAATATGAAAGTAACCAACCATCCGGAACTGGATGCCTACATTAAAGAGCCAGCCCGCGAAGGGTGGGCGTACGGAGAGAATCTTTAATAAATAAAAGTCATTTTATGAAAAGCCCTGCCAGTAAATAAAATTGGCAGGGCTTTTACATTATTTGTTTCCTGAAATTCCAAACTATTTGTCGAACCTAATCCCTACAGTAAATCCAATCCAGCCTTTGGCGGTGTGATTGTCTCCAACATTCGAATAAATATCGTAAGGAGCAAAAGTGCTTTCGAAGGTATGTCCGAAACTTTCCTTGTTTTCGGCAATGTTTATATTTAGACTAGGGCCGCCAAATATACTGACTTTCTCGCCCAAACGTATACTGTAATGAAGTTTTAGCTGTTGGAGGTTGTTGTAATTGTCAGTCCATATTTCATTCTGGTTAACATGGTAAATCATGTATTCGAGGTTCAGCGACTGTTTCTCCTGTTTCAACAGGTGAGTTCCGATACCCAGTCCAAAAGCCCATTTGTAGTCTTCTGAAAGTAACTGCGTTCCAATTCCGAAAATTCCATAAATCGGCTGAATGCCAATTTTTGCCGCAGCCTGAAGGTTCAACCCTTCACTTGCAGACATTTCGAATGCTTTGTAAAGACTTTTGTTTGATTGTGGAACAGCTTGTGCCCATGAAAATGAAGTGATTGTGCTTAAAATCACTATTACTGAAAATAGTTTAATTGTTCTCATTTTTAAATGTTTTCTTGAAATACTCAGATTAATAATTGTGGGTGCAATTTTAGGTATTTCAAAAAAACAAACAATGATTTCAGTTAATTTATTCGACTATTAATGTAATATATTCTAATAAATTAACATTAGACTATCTTCTTTCCATGTAATTCGCTAATCCCGGTAAACTCGGCGATTTTGGTTCTGTTCTCCGGAACCACTTTTCCGGCTGCAATGATGTTAATTTTCCGGTCTGGCAGTTTTTGCATCTGTTTTAATACTTCCCGGCCATTCCATGCAGTATCCATGCCTCCTGAAGTCAGCACACGCGTAAGTCCTTCAATGCCATTCAATTCCTGAAATGATTTTAAAATGTCTCCGGTTGAGTCGATCGCTTTATGAAAAGTTACCTGCAGTGGAGAAGCCAATTTGGCCAGTCTTCGGGTATTTTCAATGTCAATTTTATCATCTTTTGTAAGAAGCCCAAACACAACTCCGGCAACTCCCGACTGTTTGAAAAATTCAATTTCAGCTTCCATTTGCCTGATTTCATCTTCGGAATAAACAAAATTATCGCCGCGTGGCCGAACCATCGCCATCACCGGAATCGACAAATAATAAACGCATTGCGCGGTTAATTCACGGGAAGGTGTCAAGCCATCCTGATCAAGTTCTGAACACAGTTCAATGCGATTGGCCCCTTTTTCTTCAGCAATCAGGGCTTCTTCCAGTGTTTCAACGCACGCTTCCAATATCAGTTTATTTGTCGCCATATATTTTGGGTATTGATTATTTGTTTGTGAATACTGAGACTGAATATAGTTGGCAGTGTTCAGTCGCAGTTGGCAGTAACCACAACTGCGACTAGCCACCGGCCTCAAAATAATAAATTCTTCGGAATTGTATGTTTCATTTCAAGTTCGAGCAAAATCTTCTTTCTCCAGATTCCACCGGCATATCCAGCCAGCTTGTTTCCGGCTCCAATTACACGGTGACAGGGAATAACGATTGCAATAGGATTCCGCCCATTCGCTGTTCCAACAGCCCTTGCCGCTTTCGCATCACCCAGCCTGACAGCCAAATCCATATAGGTAATGGTTTCGCCATAAAGAATTCTCTGCAATTCAGCCCATACTTTTTGCTGAAATTCAGTTCCTTTTGGGTTCAATGGCAAATCGAATTCAATTGATTTTCCGGAGAAATAATCTTCCAATTGCTCTTTGCATTTCAGTAAAATTCCACAATCATTTTGCTCCTGAAGTTCACATTCTGAAAAGGAAATTTCAGTCACATACTGACCATCCGACTTTATGATCAGAATACCCAGCGGACTTTTAAATGATGATTGATATTGCATGGCTCAAAAATAAGAAAGTCCGGCGAAGTAGAGACAAGGCATGCCTTGTCTCTGCAACTTTAAAATCTTTCTCTTGCCGTATAATGGGTATGTAATAGATGGTGCGATTTTTCACTGTTCGGGTGATCCAGAAAATCCTTGTAAATCTTAACAATTTCAGGATTCTGATGCGATTTTCGCAAAGGCATTCCTGTATCTTCAGCATAGATAGCCTCGGCACGTTTCCGGCGAATTTCGGGGCTGGTTGGAATTGGCTGGCCTCCACCACCCAAACAACCTCCCGGACAAGCCATAATCTCGACAAAATGATAGGCTGACTGACCTGAGCGGATGGATTCCATGACCTTTTTTGCATTCACCAAACCATGTGCAACAGCGCATTTTAATTCAACGCCATCCAAAAATGCCCATTCTTCGAGCGGATTTTCAATTTTTATACTTGCCTCACGAACCCCTTCCATTCCCCGAACCGGAATAATGTCGAGATTTTCGAAAGGCACTTCACGACCTGTAACAATTTCGTAAACGGTGCGCAATGCAGCTTCCATTACCCCTCCGGTAGCGCCAAAAATAACTGCGGCACCGGTCGATTCACCCATTAGCCGATCGAAATGTGATTCTTCCAGATTCACAAAGTCAATACCAGCCTGTTTAATCATAATGGCAAGTTCACGGGTTGTCAATACATAATCCACATCGCGGTATCCACTGTCGTGCATTTCGGGGCGGGCAGCCTCAAACTTTTTAGCCGTGCAGGGCATAATCGAAACGGAAACAATTGTTTCAGGAGCGAGGTTGCGGGCTTTGGCATAATACGTTTTGGCCAGTGCCCCGAACATTTGCTGGGGCGATTTACAGGTTGAAAGGTGCTCCAGAAAATCGGGGAATATGTGTTCGATGTATTTGATCCATCCCGGTGAACAGGAAGTTGCCATTGGAAGTTTTACTTCAGGATTGTGATCAACCAAAACACTTTTCAGGCGGGTAAGCAATTCGGTTCCCTCTTCCATGATTGTGAGGTCGGCAGTAAAATCGGTATCCATCACAGCATCGAAACCCAGGCGTTTCAAAGCAGCAACCATTTTGCCGGTTACCCGCTCGCCGGGACCGAATCCAAGTTCTTCACCCAGTCCAACACGCACGGCAGGCGCTGTTTGTACAACCACATGTTTCGATTTATCAGCAATTGCATCCCAAACTTTTTCGATGTAATTTTTTTCAACCAGCGCTCCGGTCGGACAATGATTGATACACTGCCCGCAGGTTGAGCAAACAACATCGTTGATCGGTTTTTCGAAGAAGGTCGTTATTTTCATCTGATCGCCCTTGTAAGCGACCGTCAAGGCATTTATTCCCTGTAATTCGGCACAGGTTCGCACGCACCGCTGGCAACGGATGCATTTGCTGTCGTCTTTTATAATCGAAGGAGAATATTTATCTATGGTGTAGTTCTTAAACGGCACGAGCCTTATAAAATCCTGTTTCAGAATTTTATAATCCGAAGCCAGTTTTTGCAGTTCACAGTTTCCGTTTTTAAAACAACTGGTACAATCGGCGTTGTGTTCGGATAATAAAAGTTCGATGATTTGTTTTCGGGAATTATGGACATTCATCGAATTTGTCAATATTTCCATCTCTTCCTCGCAGGGAGTTGCACAGGCAGCCGAAAGCCTCTTTTGTCCGGCTATTTCGACCACACACACCCTGCAATTTCCGGCGATACAAAGATCTTTGTGGTAGCACAACGTTGGAATGATGATACCGGCATGACTGGCAGCTTCCAAAATTGTTGTTCCCTGCTCAACTTCAAGTGAAATTCCGTTGATGCTTAGTTTTATTTTTTTTGCCATTTTTTTCATCTTTGCACTGTTAATAAATCATTTCTTCCCTGAAGTTTTCAACTATTGCCGAAAACGAATTTGCTACCGACTGGCCCAAACCACATTTAGCAGTCAATTTCATTGTTTCGGTCAGACGCAACAGTTTATCCAGATACTTTGCATTTTTCTCGCCTCGTTTCACCGCTTTGATTCCCTTCAGCAATTGCTGACAACCGACACGGCATGGAGTACACTGCCCACACGATTCCTCACGGAAAAATTCAAGGTAATTGTCGAGCACGTTGAACATGGAGCGCGAGCTATTGAACAGCATCATTGAACCTCCGGTAGGCAAGGAAATACCTGTCAGTTTTCCCTGAAATCCGATGGCAGTTTCATTAAACCTTTTGCGGGGAACCAAAAAACCGGATGCGCCGCCTACCTGAACAGCCTTGGTGTCGCCATCGCCGAACTCTTCCACAAAATCAGACAAACTCATCCCAAGTTCAAGTTCATAAATTCCGGGCTTGGGAGTATCTCCTGAAACTGAGAAAAGTTTTGAACCACGCGAATACTGAACGCCCAAATCGTAAAAGCGTTTGGCTCCATATTTGAAAATGGTATAAGTATGTGCCAGAGTTTCCACATTGTTTATTACTGTAGGCTTGCCCATGTATCCCGAATTGGAAGGGAACGGAGGTTTATTCCTTGGCTCACCGCGTTTTCCTTCCATCGATTCGAAAAGGGCAGTTTCTTCGCCACAGATATAAGCCCCACTACCCATAAAAATCCGGATGGTGAAATCAAGGTTTATTGCCTTACAATAATATTCAAACTCACAGATTGCCTTATTCAATTCGGGTTGCAGAAAAAAATACTCTCCCCTCAGGTAAATGTATCCTTCCTTTGCACCAATCACATAACCGCAAACGGCCATTCCTGTCAACACTTTATACGGCACCATCGACAGGATTTCACGGTCTTTGAAAGTGCCGGGTTCACCTTCATCGGCATTACAAATCACATATTTTGTAGCGCCGGCAACTTCTGCTGTCAGTTTCCATTTCAATCCGGTTGGAAATCCGGCGCCTCCTCTCCCTTTCAATTCCGAACTGATCAGATCATTGATCAATTCCTGGGGAGTCCGGCTGATGCATTTGCTTAATATTTCTTCCCAATCATTCTCATATTTAAAAATGAAATCGGCGCGTTTAAGCTGATAACTAGTTGTCATGCGATCCTCCTTCCTTTTTTTTCTTCAGGTAAATGCTCAAAATTTCCCGTACTTTTTCCGGAGTCAGATCGGTATATACCTCATTGTTGATAAGCATTGCCGGAGCCTTGTGACAAAATCCAAGGCAATTTGTCTGAAGCAGAGAGAAAATTCCGTCGGGAGTTGTTTCCCCAACATTAATTTTCAGCATGTCTTCAATGGCCAGTAAAACCTGATTTTTACCTTTCATCGAACAGGTAATGGTTTTGCAAATACGAATAATGTATCTGCCCATTTTTTTGTGTTCCAGAAAAGAATAAAAAGTAGCTGTGCCATAAACCTCGGCTGCTGGCAAATCCAACTCGCGGGCAATTTCAACCATTGAATACTCCGACAAGTATTTTTCCTGTTCAACAACTCCCTGGAGAATGGGTAGCAGATTGTTCCTGCTCCGACCGTGTTGATCGGCCAGATTCTTGATAAGTTCGGAAACTGGGTTCATACGGAAAAAGATTAGTTAATTGATGTATATCTGTAATTATTCCTGAATAAAAATCGGTTTTGCTTTGCAAATCGATTCGCATAAAATTAAGGAAGTAGAAACAGATAAACGATGATTATCAGGCAGAAATATGCTGATATAAGGTGTTATGCGACATATAAAATGTGTTGAATAAATCAACAGCCTTGCGATGTAAATATATAAATGATAATAAGAAATAGAAGATCCCGTTTCTTATTCATGTTTCATACGATTAAACAGAAGATGTTCTTTTTATAAAAGCTCACTTTACTTCTTCAAAATCTTCAGCAATAAATCAAATGCAGGTTCGGCCATTCCGCCGTGGTTGAACCCATCCAATTCGTACAAAGTAGTTTGTTTGTGGCCCAAAATCTTCATCATGCGCCACATGTATGCATTTTCTTCGTACCGGCCCAGCAATTCCAATTCGCGGTCGCCGGTAATCAGAAACAGCGGAGGAGCATCGGCCCGAACATGAAATTGCGGTGCAAATTCATCAACCAAAGGCTGGGTATCCGCAATGCCGCGTTCTTTACGAATAATAAAATGGGTGATCATTTGTCCGCTGAAAGGCACCAGTTTTCGAATGGAATTGGCATCAATTCCATAGGCTGCCAGGTAATGTTTGTCGAGCCCAATCATACAGGCAAGATAACCACCGGCCGAATGTCCTGAAACCACAATTTTCTTAGGATCGCCTCCGTATTTTCCAATGTTTTTAAAGGTCCACGCAACCGCGGCTGCGGCGTCATCGATGAATGCAGGACTTTTCACTTTTGGGCTCAATCGATAATTAACAGCAATCACAGCCAGTTTGCGGTTTTTCAAACGCTCCGGAATTGATTTTTCGCCGGCAGTTATGCCACCGCCATGAAACCAAACAACAGTGGTAAAACTGTCCACATTTTCAGGAAAGTAGATGTCGAGTTTGCAACGCTCTTTCATGTAATCATCGGGGTTTTCGCCTGTACGGTAGGAGATATTATTTTCGGTTTTGTAAGTGATTGTTTGGGCTTGTATGGTAATTATAAAGCCGATAAAAAATATGGTGAGTTGAAAAATCCGTGTCATTTGTTTTCGTTTTTCGTTTGGCTAAAGATAAAACATTTTGCATGGAACCATATGAAAAGAATTGATCCGATCGTTCTGAAAAAGATCGGATCCCTGCAATGCCAATGTTTAGTGAACGGGTGACTCGGAGTCTTCCGCTCACTAAATTATAACTATGCGCTTTTTGCCTCCGCAGCGCAGCCCTCCTTGTATTCCGCAATAATGTTTTTTACCATTTGTGGCGAAACGCGTCCGTACACTTTATCGCCGACCATCACAACAGGTGCCAGTCCACAGGCTCCAACGCAGCGCAGGCAGTTGAGTGAAAATTTATTATCCGGGGTTGATTGTCCGACTTCGATGCTCAACTGGCGTTTAAATTCGGCAAGCACCTGCTCCGAACCCCGCACATAACAAGCCGTTCCCATACAAATAGAAATCGGGTGTTCGCCCATCGGAATCATGGTAAAAAATGAGTAGAAGGTTACCACTCCATAAACTTTGGCCACTGAGATATTCAGTTCTTTGGCAATCACTTCCTGCACCTCGGCAGGCAAATAGCCGAGTTTCCCCTGAGTCTGGTGCAAAACGTTGATCAGTTCACTTCCCTCATTCCTGAAATCGGAACAAATTTGCTGAATGATTCCGATTGTTTTTTCTGAAAGTTTTATTCCTGGCATATCGATAAAGTTGATTCGTTAATTTAAAAGTCATTCATTGTCATATAGTAGTCATTAAATGGTCATTGGTGGTCATTGGAGTTACCGGAATTTCCGATGGAATTGATGTAATTGTTTAGTTTAACTCCCAGAGAATTATATCGGTCAATCAGGTCTGCAAATTTTTCTTCACTGATCAATTTTCTGTTGCCTGATTTTGTAAGCCAGGTTTTGGTTTCAGAAAGTGAACCTCTTGAAAAGTATAAGAAATTTTTGTGATCCTTAAAATGAAACCTTCCATAACCCTCACTAATATTGGCCGAAACTGAATCTGCAGCATTTACCAACTGAGTTCCTGTAGAAAATTTATGAAAATTATCCCATTCCATAACCAAATCATGAACCTCATCAGCAAGTTTCATTGAGATCTGATAAACCTGTAAATCTTCCAATTTCATCTCTTTTTTTTACTATTAATGACAGATAATGACCTATTGACAATCAATGACGTTTTTCAATGACAACAAATGACGCGAAGCCAATGACAATTAATGACCGGCTTTTTAACTCCTGTCAAAATATTTAGTATGTAACAAATGATGGGCTTTTTCGCTCATCGGAGCTCCCAAAAATTCTTCGTAAAGCTTGGTGATGTATGGATTTTCGTGCGATTTCCGGAGTGTTTTGTTTCGATCTTCGGAATAAATGGCGCGCTGTCGTTTTTTCAGAATTTCGGCATCGCCATGATGGTAAGGCTGACCGCCACCACCAATACAACCACCGGGGCACGACATGATTTCGATGGCATGAAACTCACTGTTTCCGGCCTGAATATCTTCGAGCAACTTGCGAGCATTTCCCAAACCATGCGCAATTCCGATGTTAATTGGCGTTCCGTTAAAGTCGATGGTTGCCTTCCGTAATCCATCCATTCCGCGCAATTCTTCAAAATCGATGCGTGGCAAAGGTTTTCCGGTAAAGATTTCATAGGCTGTGCGCACTGCGGCTTCAATTACTCCGCCGGTTGTGCCGAAAATCACAGCAGCTCCGGTCGATTCTCCAAGCGGTTGATCGAATTCTTCATTCGGAAGTGATTTGAATTCGATGTTTCCAAGGTTGATCAAATGAGCCAATTCTCTTGTTGTCAGCGCGTAATCCACGTCAGGATTGCCATTTACTGAAAACTCAGGACGACTGCTCTCATATTTTTTAGCCAGACAAGGCATGATCGAAACCACCACCAGATTTTCGCGTTTCACATTTATTTTATCGGCAAAATAAGTTTTGGCAATCGAGCCAAACATTTGCTGTGGCGAACGTGCAGTTGAAGGAATGTCTTTTAATTCAGGAAATGAATGCTCAAAAAATTTGACCCAGGCCGGACAGCAGGAAGTCAGGATCGGAAGTTTCACGTTCTTATCCCCTTCCATGTAGGCAGACAAACGGTTTAGCAACTCAGTTCCTTCTTCCAGAATCGTAAGGTCGGCAGCGAAATCAGTATCAAAAACAAAGTCGAAACCCAAACGGCGCAAGGCTGCAACCATTTTCCCGGTTACCAGCGTTCCGGCAGGCATTCCGAATTCTTCGCCCAGAGCGGCACGAACAGCAGG
>CAMDGL010000153.1 GCA_945897845.1 Chitinophaga pinensis
GGCATTCCTGCAATCGGACTGCCCGGATCGGTAATTGCAGCCGGGTTTACCACATCGTTGGCGCCAATCACCATCACCACATCGGTATTTGGCATGTCTGGATTAATGCTTTCCATTTCGAACAATTGGTTATAGGGTACATCGGCTTCGGCAAGCAATACATTCATGTGTCCCGGCATTCGGCCAGCTACCGGATGAATGGCATATCGAACGTTTACGCCTTTTCCTGAAAGTATCACATCCAGCTCATGACAGGCATGTTGGGCTTGTGCAACAGCAAGTCCATAACCGGGAACAATCACCACACTTTTCGAATAACTCAGCAAGATGGATGCATCACTCATCGAAATTTCCTTCATGTCGCCAACCTGATCTTTACTGGCTGAAGCGCCTCCGACCCCAAATGACCCGATAATCACATTCAGTAGCGAGCGGTTCATGGCATTGCACATCAGGATGGTTAAAATCGTACCCGCAGCACCCACCAGAATTCCGCCAAGAATCATTGCCTGATTGTTGTAAATGAACCCGGCCATCATGGCTGCAACGCCCGATAAACTATTCAGGAGCGAAATTACAACCGGCATGTCAGCGCCACCAATGGGCATCACGAACATGACCCCGTAAACCAGCGAAACCACCAGCAACAAATAAATGGCCCAGTTTAGCTGTTCGGGTGTTTGTCCTGAAAGCACAATGAATACTGAAATGGCAACCGTCACCAACAAGAGGAACATGTTTACATATTTCATCATTCCGGAGAAGATATCGCCCACTTTGCCGTCGAGTTTGCCATAAGCGATCATACTTCCGCTAAAAGCAATGCTGCCAATAATCAATCCCAGAATGGTTACCAGCACCGAACCCATGTTTTTCATGTCGGCATTCGGAAATTCGAGCAAGGCCACCAGTGCAGATGCTGCGCCACCGGTCGCATTGTAAAACGACACCAACTGCGGCATGGCTGTCATTTTGATTCGCAGGGCGATGATCCAGCCAACTACAGAACCAACACCCAGCGCAGCCAGGATTATCCACACATTGGCAAGCGGAATTCCGGCGCCTTGCGCATTTTTATGAAGCAAAATAGTCGTAATTATTGCCAAAAACATACCTACTGCAGCGTAGAAATTACCTTTTCGGGCAGTCTCAGGATGGCTTAACAATTTCAACCCATAGACAAAAAACAAGGCTGCGAGCAAATAACTCAATTCGAGTAAAGTTCCACCCAGGGTGAAATCAACACCATATAAATTTCCGATTACCTGATTCATAGCTATTTCTTTTTCTTTTTAAACATTTCCAACATGCGGTCGGTCACCACAAAACCACCCACCACGTTGAGCGTGGCGAAAATGATGGCCAGAATTCCAAGAACCAGTTCGAGCGAAAGTCTGGTGGCATCGGTATGCCCGACCAGGATTATCCCGCCGATAATAATTACCCCACTGATGGCATTTGCCCCCGACATAAGCGGAGTGTGCAGCACCGAAGGCACATGGGATATCACTTCGATGCCCAGAAAAACCGACAGCGCGATGATAAAAATCGCCTCTTTATAAGTAAAAAAGTAAACCAATATTTGTTCCATGAGGATTGTTTTATGATTCGATTACTGACTTTACACGTTCGTTCAGGATTTCTCCATTGCGGGTAATACAGGTTCCCCGAACAATATCGTCGTCGAAATTCAGATTCAGGCCGCCTTCAGGAGTAATAATTAATTGCAAAAAGTTGAAAAGGTTTTTGCCGAACATTTTGCTGGCATCAACCGGCATAAGTGATGGGTAATTCGACTGCCCAATGATTTTGACTCCGTTGTGAATCATCGTTTCGTTGTGCTTGCTGAATTCACAATTGCCACCACTCGAAGCGGCCAGGTCGATAATAACTGATCCGGGTTTCATCTTTTCAACGGCTTCTTTGGGTATTAGTAGGGGAGCTTTTCGTCCGGGAATCTGGGCGGTACAAATAATCACATCCGCTTTGGCAGCATGTTCGTTGATTACCTGTTGCTGTTTCTGCTTGAATTCTTCGGTTTGTTCCACCGCATAACCACCGGCAGCAGCATCTTCTTTGGCACCTTCCACTTCCACAAATTTGGCACCGAGGCTCATCACCTCTTCTTTTACAGCCGAACGCACATCAAAAGCCTGAACCTGTGCTCCAAGTTTTCGGGCAATGGCAATGGCCTGAAGTCCGGCGACTCCGGCTCCAAGTATCAAAACGGTGGCAGGGCGGATGGTTCCGGCAGCGGTCATAAACATGGGGAAGAAATTAGGAAGCTCCGATGCGGCCTGCAAAACAGCTTTATAGCCCGAAACTGTGGCCATCGACGAAAGTACGTCCATCGCCTGTGCCCTTGAAGTTCGTGGAATGGAATCCATGCTGAAACTGGTGATTCCTTTCGCGAGAAATTTCTTTACCAATTCGGGATTTGAAAGCGGGTTGTACTGGCTTATCCAGATTTTGTCACTTTTCAGCAAGTCGATCAATTCCGGAGCTGGTTCGCCAATCTGAACCAGCAAATCGGCTTTCTGTAATACTTCTTCTCTTGAAAAAATGCCTGCACCAACAGTCTGATAGGCTTCGTTGGATTGAAATGCGCCAGCACCAGCATCCTTTTCGACATAAACTTCCACCTTTTGACGTACCAGGTTGGCAACAATTTCAGGTAAAAGAGCCACCCGCTGTTCGGTGCCGCTTTCTTTCAGAAGTCCTATAATCATAGGTTTGATTTTAAATTAGTTTTAATTACCAGATAATTTAAATTCAAACAAGCAAAAAGAATTAAAGTTTAGAGGACACAGTTTCCCATTTTCCCAACATTTCAGTACTTTGGCTGCACTAAAATTCAAAACATGCTTGCTTCCGGAAACATCATTAAAATGCGGTCTGAATTTGCAGATCCGGTACAATATTTTCTTCAGGTGGGAGAAAATGAACTACCAATGAATGAGCTCATCGGCAAAAATATACAACTCACTTTTACTGGGCAAATCAACTGCATTGTCTGCGGAAAAAGAACTAAAACTTCGTTTGGACAAGGCTTTTGCTACAATTGCCTGCAAACGGCACCCGAGGCCAGTGAAACGGTAATGCGCCCCGAATTGTCGAAAGCGCACCTCGGCATTGCCCGCGACATGGATTGGGCCCGCGAACACGATTTGATTGACCATTACGTTTATCTTGCCGTTTCAGGAGAGTTGAAAGTAGGCGTCACCCGGCATCATCAGGTGCCAACCCGCTGGATTGACCAGGGTGCAACTCAGGCCATCATTCTGGCGCGCACTCCCAACCGCCATATTTCAGGAGTGATTGAAGTTTACCTGAAAAATTTCTATTCGGATAAAACCAACTGGCGGTCAATGCTTCAGAATAGAACCTTGTTGCCGGTTGAGTTGCTTCAGGAAAAAGAAAAAGCTTTTCAGTTGCTTCCCGCAGAATTGAAACAGTATTTGCATCCAGACAATCAAATCTGGGAAATCAACTATCCTGTAACTTCTTTTCCTGAAAAGGTGACCAGTGTTTCTTTCGATAAAGATCCGGTTATTTCAGGAATCCTGAATGGCATAAAGGGACAATACCTCATTTTTTCGGATGGCCGTGTGCTGAACATCCGCAAGCACAACGGATACTTTTTGGAAATCAGCATAATTGACTAAATCGGTAAATTTTACTATGGTGGGAATAAGTCTTTTCATCTCCGCATTTTTTTTCGTTATTTTAGGATTCTTAAAAACCATGATTGACAAACAAATTTTGAACTATGGAAAATATAGATTGGAGTAATCTGGCATTCGGTTATATGAAAACCGATTACAATATACGCTGCACTTATAAAGATGGAGCTTGGGGTGAACTGGAAGTCAGCGACAGCGAATACGTAAATCTGCACATGGCAGCAACAAGTCTGCATTACGGACAGGAATCATTCGAAGGATTAAAAGCATTTCGCGGGAAAGACGGTAAAATCAGGGTTTTCCGTATGGATGAAAATGCCAAACGCATGCAGGATTCAAGTGTCGGAACGATGATGGCGATACTTCCCATTGAAAAATTCGAAGAGGCAGTAGTTAAGGCAGTAAAGCTGAACGAACGTTTTGTGCCGCCTTATGAATCGGGTGCGGCTCTTTACATTCGTCCTTTCCTATTCGGAACGGGCGCTCAGGTTGGAGTAAAACCTGCCAATGAATATATGTTCATTATTTTTGTAACTCCGGTTGGGCCATATTTTAAAGGAGGATTTCAAACCACGCCGTTCGTAATCATGCGCGAATTCGACCGTTCGGCGCCACTTGGAATGGGAAAATACAAGGTGGGTGGAAATTATGCTGCCAGTTTGGTGGCAGGACAAAAAGCCCACGAACTGGGTTATTCAAATGTTTTTTACCTCGATGCCAAAGAAAAAAAATACATCGACGAATGTGGCGCTGCCAATTTCTTCGGAATAAAAGAAAACACCTACATCACCCCGAAATCAAGTTCCATTTTGCCTTCGATCACCAACAAAAGTTTGATGGTTTTGGCCAAAGAAATGGGGATGAAAGTGGAACAGCGACCTGTTGCAGTTGAAGAGCTGTCAACTTTTGAGGAAGCCGGTGCCTGCGGCACTGCTGCGGTAATCAGCCCGATTGAGCGGATAGACGATTACGATGAGAAAATTTCGTATGTGTTCGCAAAAGACGGAAAACCGGGACCTATCAGTGAAAAACTTTACAAAAAACTTCAGGGAATTCAGTACGGCGATGAACCGGATTTATACGGTTGGGTAACGATTGTTGAATAAGAAATTATTTGCGGATATTTAAAACCCTGTACAACTTGTTTTGTGCAGGGTTTTTTGTTGCAGATTTACTTTTTTATATTTTCCTGAAGAAATGCCTCAGCTATAATTAAATCAGTTGGGGTGGTAATTTTGATGTTTTCGCTGTTTCCTTCAACTATAAATATTGGAAAACCTGCTTTTTCAGCCACGGATGCATCGTCGGTAAATGCCGTATCAAAATCCTGTTCGTAAGCCTTAAGTATTTGGTCACTCCGAAAAGTTTGGGGAGTTTGAACACTCAAATACAAAGTTCTGTCAACCGATACACTTTGTGAGCCTTTCTGTTTACGTAGCGATTCATTGATGCGCAAAACCGGAATTGCATTTCCATTTTTTTGAGCCATGTGATTGCATCTTTCTATCGTCTGATGGCTAACCAAAGGCCTGACTCCATCGTGAATAAATACGATGCCAGCTTCCCTAACCAGTTTCAGCCCATTCTGCACCGAATGGAATCGGGTTTCGCCACCCGGAATAATTTGATGAGGCAGCGAAAACGAATGCTTCAGGCACAGATCGTCCCAAAGTTCCTGCTGAGCAACCGGAAGTACCAGAATCATCTCACATTCAGGATCGAAATCAAAAAATACCCCGATGGTGTGCATCAAAACAGGCTTTCCGGACAATTCTAAAAACTGCTTGGGAAGTTCAGATCCCATCCGACTTCCCGACCCTCCGGCAACAATAATTGCAAACTTTTTCATACTTTCAGCGTTGAAAGCAAAAGTACAATTTCATCTGTAGATATTATGCAACAAATACTCAACTTCCTTTCAGAACTGAAGGAAAACAATAACAAGGAATGGTTTGACCAAAACCGGGACCGTTATCAGGAATGCCGAAAAAAGATATTGTTTCTTACCGAGTTGATCATTCACGAAGCAGGAAAATTTGATTCTGAAATTGGCGCTCTGGATCCTAAAAACTGCGTTTTCAGGATCTTCAGGGACGTGCGGTTTTCGCACGACAAAACTCCCTACAAAACCAACATGGGCAGTTTTATTGCCAGGGGCGGACGAAAAAGTGTAAGCGCCGGTTATTACATTCACATCGAACCGGGAGCTTCGTTTGTTGGAGGTGGTTCGTATTGCCCGCCACCGGATGCTTTAAAAGCCATCCGAACTGAAATTTTTGATCATCCGGAAGACTTCAAGCAAATTGTTTACAATGAATCTTTCCGGAAAGTTTATCCTGAATTTTATGACGATAAGCTGAAAACCGCGCCAAAAGGGTTTCCAAAGGATTTCCCGGACATCGATTTACTGAAGTACAAATCGTTTGCGTTTGGGTCAACAATTGACGATTCGGTGGTGTCAAGTGATGCTTTTGTGCAGAAAATAGTGAGCTCGATGATGGAATTATACCCGGCAAACCGGTTTTTAAACACTGCTTTGGACAAATGGCTCTAATTATGGAAACAAAAAAAATACCATTCGACTTTAAAAAAGAGGGTTTCGTCACGAAAATCGACCAGTTCAAAAATTAGTTAAAAAAACGGGGTAACCACTGGGCCGAAAATGGAATTAACTAATAGGTAAATACCTAAATTTGCCCATCCACCATTCTATAACATCTCAGTAAAAAAAGCCTGGCGAATCTCGTCAGGCTTTTTTCTGTTGTTTTTAAAATTCTACATTTTTCTGAAAATAAAGCATCTCAAAAAAAATGCTCAGAATTTTAATTCTTAAGTAAAAAACTAAAATCATCGTCCGTGTTTAGTTCAAAATAGCTTGCTCCTTTCCTGAAAATACGTGCGGTACGGTTGCCTTTCAGTCGCATTTTGCGATCTTCAATCAGAAGCATGGTTCCTTCACGCAAACCAACCACATATAATTCAGGATTAACTTCCAAAAATTCTTCGATGCGTTGCTCTCGTGTTTCGCCGCCGTGGCCTTCAGGATTGGCATCCAGGTAATGCGGATTGATCTGAAAAGGAATGAGGCCGATGGTGTCAAATCCATGCGGATCAACAATCGGCATATCATTGGTAGTGCGCAACGTTGGGCAAGCCACATTCGATCCTGCGCTCCAGCCAATGTAAGGCGTTCCGCTAACAACTTTATCACGGATAGCAGCCATCAAATTATTATCGTGCATCGTTCGCACCAGTTGCCAGGTGTTTCCGCCGCCAACCACAATTACTTCGGCATCTTTAACGGCCTGCACGGGATCGCTGAAATGATGAACGCTTTTTACCTGATAACCCAATTCCGAAAACCGTTCAGCAACTTTTTGCTCGTACAAATCGAACGAAAAAGTAACTGCCGCATAAGGAATAAACAAAGCCGTTATCGGTTTATCACCCAGAAATTTTTTGATTTCATGTTTCGGATAATCAAGATAAGCCTCTCCTGGCATGGTAGAATTGCTGATTAGTAAAAGACGCATAGTAGATAATTTAAAATGATATTAACCGGACCCCAACTGAAAACGGATAAAGCCGGGGGCCGCGGCGATCTTCGAACATTGGTGTTAAATCGTAATTGGCAAACAGATTTACCCAGCGATAACCAACCCTGACTGTTCCCCCAAATTTGAAATCGCGAAGGGAATAATCGCCGGGTGTTTTGAGCTTTTGCTTTTTATTATCGCTACGGTATTTCACTTTTGTATGCGATGACAATCGCCTGGCGATATTAATTCCTGCCGAAAAATACATTCGGTCGGCAACATGCCTCACCGGAATCTGAAATTCGGCCATCAGCGGAACTTCAATGTAAACTACCGAGAATTTTGATTTTTGGTTGGAATCGAAGAACATGGTTTTCGGTTGAACTTTTCCATATTCATCTTCTTCGATGGTTGTTTTGTCCCCGAGGCGGTAACTGTGCAGGCTTAAACCGACACCGGTGACCAACCCAATCGTATTTCGTGTTGATTGCAATCCCTTCGAATATTGCAAAATATTCAGGTTAAGCACATTCGACATGAACAGATCATTGGAAAGAAAATCCCCTTCTTCAGGGTTGTACATGCTGTAATCAGATTGGGCGAATCCATTTACACCCCCTTCAATACCAGCCCAATGTCCGGTAAATTCATCCTGGTAGTAGTTGAAACCTTCGTTCACCAAATCCTGAATGTCAATCAATCCAGAAAGCCTGCCTGAAGGACTTTGCACGATAATTATTGAATCGTTTTGCTGAGCGATTGCCAGGTGAGCAGTAATGGTTGCCAGGAATATGAGAAATATTTGTTTCATGTCTGAAGTGCCGAAAGTTGAATTATTTACCATTTATCCATTTACAATTTACGCTGCAGATTGGAGCATTTCAAGTAAATCGTCAAATTGTCAGTAAACAATGGAAATATCGTTTAGCAAAGTTAGTCAATCAAAATGAAAAAAGGAGCTTATCGGTTTTGATAAACTCCTCTTTCTGTTTCTGAATTATTTGTTGTTTAATCTAAAAAACTAATACCGATTGTGAAAGGTGTAAGTTCCGGACCTTTACCGGCCTGAAATAATGGGGTCAGGCTGTAAGTTGCGAACAAGCTGACATCTTTGTATCCAACGCGGGCCATTGCTGCATACTTAAACTGATTGATATTGAACCCGTTTCGGTCTTTATCTTTAATATCTCCGTGTTTTACCTTGGTGTGCGAACCAATTTTTACTCCGCCAACCAGTCCTGCATTGATGAATAACCTGCCTTCGTTTTGGTTTACAGGCACCTGAAATTCGAGCAGTAGCGGAACATTCAGGTACGAAACTGCCAGTTTGGTTTTCGAAAGATTGTCGTAATTCAAAAGAACGGCTTCGGTCATTTGCGGGTCTTTGGCAAGCGTGTAAGGATTATCGAACCGGTAGCTGTTAAAACTTAAACCCATTCCTGAAACCAAACCGACATACGATTTTGCAAGACCAATGTTCAACTCATAAAAGTTAAGATTGAATTCCATTGACTTGCCCTGATTCAATGACATGAACTCGTTGCCGCCATATAGACTGTAATCAGGTTTGTCGAACCCGTTAAATCCCAATTCGACACCTTCCCAGTGTCCGTTGAATTTCCCTGATCTGTCTTTTTTGTGCTTGTCTTTTCCCCAACGTACTTTAATTCCATCTTCGCTGTCGATCACTTTAACGTCTTTTTTTCCAATCTGCACAATGGTTGTGTCCTTGTCAGAAATCACTTTGATGGTATCTGAAGCAAGCATGGATTCTGCAGAAATAGCTGATGTTTTTACGTTTGCTGCAGTTTCCTGTGCCTCCGGTTTTAAGCTAAACAAAGCTATTGCGATTAA
>CAMDGL010000154.1 GCA_945897845.1 Chitinophaga pinensis
AAAATTGCTGAAGTCACTGGAAATTCCATTTCTTTTCAAAGCAATGTGCAGCTCGCTGAAGGCTATCGGTTAAGGATCAGAACTAAAAATGAGGACGATCAGTTGTATGTGAAAATGGAAAATTTCAGCCAGAATGGAACCCAGTATAAAATACCAACTGATTTGGCCGGCAAAATCAAAAAGGGCGACGATGTTTTGCTGGTCAGGCTGAAAACTCAAAGTTTTTCATCACGTTTAGGAAATGTAAATACTTTGCCTGAACTAAAAAAGCAGTTGGTTAACAGGCATGAAATCAGGAATAGCCTGAGTTTTGCTACGAAACCACAAAAACCTATGCTACTGGTTCGAATCGGAAGTCCGGATTGGATTGCAAAACTGCGTTTCGAAGATTACGATGCAGTAATTCTATCGTATAAAAAATCTGATTGGGTAAGTTTTGATCCGAACTCCGTTCTTTTTCAGACGAACCGCCAAAAAATACGCATCGAATTTCCCAAGTTTATTTCTGAAAATAACCTTGAATTTTTCCGGAATCTGGCTGAAAGATTGGCCGCTTCGGGATTTAACCAGTTTTTTATCAGTCATTTATCGCAGAAGACTTTGCTCCCAAAAGGTGTGAGAGTAAGTTGCAATGAGAATGTTTATGTATTGAACGATGCGGCTGCAAAGGCTTTAAACGACGAGCAAGTAATTGATTATGTGTATCCGCAGGAAAATGATCTGGAGAATCTGTTGTCGATGAAAAACCGGCAGGGGATCGTACCGCTGTATTTTTATCCTGAGTTATTTTATTCGCGCATGCCGGTCAAGTCGCATCAGGAATCAAAAATGTTTGCCGACGAGAACAACAAAAAATTCAGGATAGCAGTTAAGGATGGAATAACCATTGTTTACCCTACTATTCCTGTTGCTTTGTTTCATTACCGCAATCAGTTGGAAAAAAGTGGCTTCAACCGGTTTTTGATTGATTATTCAGGAGAAATTATTACAGCCAATGTAGTGAAGCGAATTCTGAAGAAGTTCATTAATTCCGAATCAGTTCAGCCGTCAACAAGTTTTAACTTCAAACTGGGGCTAAAATAAAAAAGAGAGCTTTTACACTCTCTTTCTATATTTTGATTTATCAATCAGATTATCCGTCATTCATCGAAATCAGGAATTCTTCAATCGAATCGGTTCTCATGATCCTGGTTTTAAGGAATTCCATTGCTTCGTTCGAGTTCATATCGCCAAGGAAATTGCGGAGGATATAAATTTTATCAAGAACACTTTTCGTTAAAAGCAAATCTTCGCGGCGGGTGCTCGATGCATTGATATCGACAGCAGGGAAAATGCGTTTGTTCGACAATTTCCGGTCGAGTTGCAATTCCATATTACCGGTACCTTTAAATTCTTCGAAGATTACTTCGTCCATTTTAGAACCGGTATCGGTCAAAGCAGTTGAAAGGATGGTGAGTGAACCTCCTTCTTCGATGTTACGTGCCGCACCAAAGAAACGTTTTGGTTTGTGTAGCGCGTTTGCATCTACTCCACCTGAAAGTACTTTTCCTGAAGCCGGTGAAACTGTATTGTAAGCACGGGCCAAACGGGTAATTGAATCGAGCAGAATTACCACATCATGTCCGCATTCTACCAGGCGTTTTGCTTTTTCGAGCACCATGTTGGCCACTCGTACGTGACGTTCAGCAGGTTCGTCAAAAGTTGAGGAGATAACTTCAGCGTTTACGTGGCGGGCCATGTCGGTAACCTCTTCCGGCCGCTCATCGATCAGTAGAACCATCATGTAAACTTCAGGATGATTGGCTGCAATAGCATTGGCTATTTCTTTAAGCAGCATTGTTTTACCGGTTTTTGGCTGCGCAACAATCAATCCGCGCTGACCTTTACCAATAGGAGTGAAGAGATCAATAATCCTCGTGGAAATATTATCGTGTCCGTTGCCGGTAATATTGAATTTTTCGTTTGGAAACAAAGGAGTCAGGTGCTCGAAAGGCACACGGTCACGGATGTAATCCGGTGTTCTTCCGTTGATTTCGATTACTTTAATTAAAGGAAAATATTTTTCACCTTCTTTTGGAGGACGGATAGTTCCGGTAACCGTATCGCCAGTTTTTAGTCCGAAAAGCTTAATTTGTGATTGTGAAACATAAATGTCATCGGGCGAATTCAGGTAGTTAAAATCTGAGGAACGCAGGAATCCGTATCCATCGACCATAATTTCAAGAACACCTGTATTGCTGATGATTCCATCAAATTCGTATGGTTTTTCCTGATTTTGTTGGTGTTTTGGTTGTTTAGGACCCTGATTTTCCCGATTTTCCCATTTCTGGTTATTTTCAAAGTTCTTTTTCTTATTCTGCTGCTCGTTCTTTCTGTCATCCGCATTTTCCTGCGTTACTTCATCCTGAATCACAACTTCAGTTTGGGTTTCCTGTTTTTGAACAGCGATAACTTTTTGTTCTTCAAATGGTTCAGAAACCGGAATCTCAGGTACATTTTCAGTTACATCGTCCGTAAAAATAATTTCCTGTCTTACTTTTTGTGGTTGATTTTGATTTTTGTTTTGATTCGGATTCTGATTTGGGTTCGGTTTGTGTTTTTGTCCCGGATTTTGTCCCTGATTAGATGATCCGGCTTTTATATGCTCTGTACGAGGTCTTTTCTTAATTTGAAATTCCCTTTTCCCTTCTTTTTTCTGTTCGTTGGATGAAGACGCAGGTGATGTTTCAATTTCAACCTTTTCTTCAGGTTTCATTTCTTCAGGTTCAGCTCGCTTTTCTTCTTTTCTAAACCCAAATAATTTATTAAGAACCGAAGTTTCTTCTCGTTTTGGTTGATTTAAATCGCGGGGTGATTTAAATTTTTTTTCTTCAGGTTTTTTTTCTGAGGCTTTAATGGCTTGAATGTCAAGGATCTTGTAGATTAGATCTTGCTTTTTATACGATTCCACTTTTTTAATGTCAAGCTCTTTTGCAATATCTTTTAAGTCAGGTAGAAGTTTTCTGCTTAATTCAATAATATCATACATAATTTTTGATTGATTTTTTAATATCCAAAAGGTCAAGTGATTGAAAAAAAAGTTTTGGAATTGATAATTTGGATAATCAGTACTTGTTCGAAATTTTTTGCAAGTATAGTCAAATCCTTATAACTTGACAAGCAAAAGGAGATAAAATCGATTTTATAGCCTCGATTGTCCTCCGTTTTTTTGCATTTGATTCATTTTTTTGTTTTATCAGAAATTTAAAATTACCATTCGACAGTCAAAATGAATGATTCGCATGGAAATTCGTGCAGTTCATGAAATTTCATTTATAAAATTATTCCGATACATCATTTGTTACTACTTTCGGCAGTGATATTCATCATTTTTTTAATCAAAAATAGTATTCATTATTAATTTGATTTAAACTTTTGATGTGTATTACATGTTTTACAACAATAAATGCTTTTTAAAATGAGACAGCTAAAGATTGCCAAACAGGTCACAAACAGGGAAGCACTGTCGCTTGATAAATACCTGCATGAAATTGGGCGCGTTGAGTTGATTACTGCTGATGAAGAAGTTGAATTAGCTAAGCGAATCAAAAAAGGTGATAAAGATGCTTTGGAAAAAATGATTACTGCAAATTTAAGATTTGTAGTTTCGGTTGCAAAACAATATCAAAATCAAGGTCTTAGTTTACCCGATTTAATAAATGAAGGAAATCTCGGATTGATAAAAGCTGCCCAACGATATGATGAAACCCGTGGATTTAAATTTATTTCTTACGGAGTTTGGTGGATTCGTCAGGCAATACTTCAGGCATTGGCAGAACAGGCGCGTATTGTGAGACTTCCATTAAATAAAATAGGATCTATCACCCGTATTAATAAAACCTTTAATAAGCTCGAACAGGAATATCAGCGTGAACCAACATCTGATGAAGTTGCTTTTTTACTTGAAACATCCAGCGAAGTTATTGAAGATGCAATGAAAGTTTCTTCACATCATGTTTCAATGGATGCCCCGATTCATGATGAAGACGGAAATAGTTTATATGATGTTATTTTAAATGAAGATTCACCAAGTCCCGATTTGGGATTGATGAAAACCTCTTTATGTAATGAAATTGATCGTACATTGTCAACTTTAGGTGAGCGTGAAGCTGATGTAATTCGTTATTTTTATGGCTTGTGCGGACATCGTCAACATACGCTTGAGGAAATTGGTGACGAATTTGGACTGACAAGAGAACGGGTGCGTCAGATTAAGGAGAAGACCATCAAGAAGATGAGAAATAATTACCGAAACCGTTTACTCAAAACATATTTGTAATAATTGGTAAAGCTGCTTAATGCAGCTTTTTTTTTTTTCTGTTTTTGATCGACAGGATAAAATCTTACTTTTGAAACAAAATAAACCCTCCATGAAACTTGTTGCTCCTTCAATTCTGGCCGCTAATTTCAACCATCTTGGTGATGAAATTGAAATGATTAATATTAGTGATGCTGACTTTGTTCATTGCGATATAATGGATGGCGTTTTTGTTCCCAATATTTCCTACGGATTGCCGATCGTTGAACATGTTCATAGAATATCACAAAAACCATTGGATGTACATTTGATGATTGTTAATCCTGACAGGTACATCAATGATTTCTTCAAAGCAGGAGCAGCCATCATCACTGTGCACTATGAAGCATGTACCCATTTGCACCGTACAGTTCAGCAAATAAAGGATCTTGGAATTCAGGCAAGCGTATGCCTGAATCCGCATACACCGGTGGTTTTGCTCAGCGATATAATTGAAGATTTGGACATGGTTCTGTTAATGTCAGTCAATCCGGGATTTGGAGGACAAAAATTCATTGAAAATACCTACCGGAAAACTAATCAATTGAAAGACCTGATTGTTCAGCGAAATTCGAAAGCAATGATTGAGATTGATGGCGGAGTTAATTTCGAAGTGGGAGAGAAGCTTTACACAGCTGGTGCTGATATTTTGGTTGCCGGAAGTTTTATTTTTGGTTCGAAAAATCCGATTGAAACTATTTCAGCACTTAAACGATTATGAGTAAAAGCTGTACTGATCATTCTTGTTGAATTTGGTTTTGTTCGCAATGTGCAATTCCTTTAAAGAACAGCCGGTTGTACATCCTCCACATTTCGAGGCTTTTTTCTTGGTAACATTGAAAAACTGAAGAATCCGGTAAACAAGGACTCCAAAAGCTGCTATAACGATTATATATGCGATAATATCCTGAAACATAATTTGTTATTTAATGGTTTGACTGATTTATTCGTTTCTAAACCAATAAGGATGCAATATTAAATACCAGAAATGAGATAATCCAGGCAACAACTGTTGTATAAACAACCGTAAACATTGCCCATTTTAGCTTTCCCGATTCATTCTTTATTGTAGCAATAACACCGATACATGGGAAATAGATTAAAACAAAGGCAAGAAATGACAATGCAACCGGAGTTGAAAATACCAATTCTCCTTTTCTTTTTCCAGAAATAAATTTTTCCTGCTGTAGTTTGCCGCTTAGTCCAACATCATTGTTTTGATCGACCTGATATAAAACGCCCATGGTACTTACAATTATTTCTTTTGCAGGAAGCCCGGCCAGCAGGCTGATACTCATTTTCCAATCGAAACCCAGTGGAGCCATTGCAGGCTGTATAAAATGGCCAATCTGGCCAAGATAACTGTTTTGCAACCGGTGACTTTGGTCAATTCCTGATTGAAGATTAAGTGAGTCAGGTTGAAAAACTTGTGCAATGTCTGTCTTCTGTTCTCTTGGAAAATAACCCAATGCCCAAATGATAACTACACCAATCAGAATGACTCCACCAATTTTTTGCAGGTATTGCTGTGTTTTGTCCCACATGTGAATGATGATATTTTTTATCGTGGGTATACGATAGGGTGGAAGTTCCAGAACAAACGGTGTTTCTTTATTTCTGAAGATGGTTTTGTTTAGCAATTGTGCTGTCAGGAAGGCAATTATTATTCCGGAGAAATAAATGCTGCCCAATATAAGTGCCGGATGTTGGGGAAAAAATGCAGTAATAAAAAGAACATAAACAGGAAGCCGCGCACTGCACGACATAAAAGGAATGATGAGCATGGTGAGCAACCGGTCTCCCGGACTCCGGAGCGTTCGGGTTGCCATAATTGCCGGAACATTACATCCAAAACCCATTACCATCGGGATGAACGAACGTCCATGCAGTCCAAACCGGTGCATGATTTTATCCATAATGAATGCAGCCCTGGCCATGTAGCCGGAGTCCTCCATAAATGAAATAAAAAGAAATAAAATCAGGATATTCGGCAGAAAAACAAGCACACTGCCTGTTCCGTCAATAATCCCGTTTATCAGCAAATCCCGGAGCATTCCGTCGGGCAGCATATCTGATACCAGATTGCTAATCAATGCAACAAGGTTTTCAATCCAACCCATTGGATATGCGCCCAGTTTGAAAGTTGAATAAAACGCTACAGAAATGGACAGCATAAAGATTGGAAATCCAAAAAATGGATGAGTCAGGATGTTGTCAATTTTTTCAGAACGATTGATGACGCGCTTTTCCCTTTGTTTATAAGTTTCTTTCAATGCTCCGGAAATAAATCCGTATTTGGCATCTGTTATAACGGTCTCACTGTCTTCATTGTACAGTCGCTCGATTCGACGTATTTCATTCTGCGCAGTTTTCTCAATTTCAATATAATTGGGATATGATGACAGTGACAGATCGGTTTGTTTATCTCGTTCAAGAAGTTTAATGGCTAAAAATCTCGATGAAATATTATCAGTAATAGGCTTATCAAGTTTTATCTTTGTTCGGAGTTTCAGAATTGATTCTTCGATTTCAGGGCCATAATTGATGTGAATGTGCCGCATAATCGGATCCAGATCTTCATATACTTCAACGATCTTCAGTAAAAGTTCAGTAATTCCTGATCCTTTAGAGCTTACAGTAGGAATGATAGGTATTCCCATTAGTTTTCCCAGGCTCTGATAATCAAATTTTACCTTGTTCTTTAACAGTTCGTCATACATATTCAAAGCAATAATTACTTTGATATCCATGTCGATCAGTTGAGTTGTCAGGAAAAGGTTTCGCTCCAGGTTGGACGAATCGATTACATTTATCACAATATCAGGAGTTTCATTCATGATGAAGTTCCTGACATAAATCTCTTCAGGCGAATAGGCGGTGAGTGAGTAGGTACCGGGTAAATCGAAGATGTTAAAGTTGTATCCGTTTTGGGTAAAGGTTGCTTTTTTTGCATCAACGGTTACGCCGCTGTAGTTTCCAACATGTTCTTTCGATCCTGAAAGAAAATTAAACATGGTAGTTTTGCCGCAATTTGGATTGCCGACCAACGCGATGTTTATTGTCCTTTCTTTTTCTTTTAAAGATACTTTTAGGTTTTCAAAGTCAATTACACCTTCATAGTTTTGCGTAAACTGAGTAAGCGCTTCAGTTTGACTTACAACTTCAATCAAATTAGCTTCTGTACGGCGAAGAGTAATATTGTAGTCAAGTATCTTGTATTCAATAGGTCCGTTGAAGGGGGCATTTTTTATTACGGTCACTTCTTTCCCTTTCACAAATCCCATTTCTGTGATCCTTTTGCGGAAAGAACCATGTCCCAGAACTTTTGTAATAATTACAGTCTCTTTATTTTTTACTTCAGAAAGTCTCACAATTCCCGTGTCAGATACTATGCTAATTTAAACCAAATAAGAATAACGCTGTAAAGATATCTAAGTTTTTACAAAATGATTTAAAAATAAAGTTTTGTTGATAAATCAAATTTGATTAAATTACATTTGTTGTAATTGAAAACAATTATATGGAAGACGATAATATTTATAAACGAATACAGGAAGCAATTTCCTCATTGCCCGAAAATTTCAGTGTTTTGGAAGAGCAGATTGACATTGAGCTTCAGATGGAATATTTTAATTACGGGCGTGACCTGAAGACAAATTTTTCGTCAGAAATGATACTTCAGCACCAGTCCGATTTGTTTGACCCTGATGTTCCATTGGATGAAAAGAAGAATTTACTGGTTTTACTTGCTTCACAGGAAAAAGTGGAAGCTTTCAGAACAATTGAAAAATATACTAAAAATCCGGATCCTGAATTGCGTGCATGGAGTATATTGGCGTTACAGGAAAGTCGTATGGTAATTCAAAGTTCGCTGATGGACGAACAGCAGGTATATATTTCGACAGGTTTAGGCGGAAAAGGCCAGAAATTAAGGTATTTTGTTGTATTGATTGGTCGTGAAAACGATTTGGAATATACGCAGATCCAAAAGAAATTACTTAAGACTGAACTTGAATTTGCTGTTACCAAAAATGATGGTGAACTCGAAGAAATAAGATTTGAAAGTAATTTTGCAGTTGCAGTGATGCTTCTTCCTGTTAAATCAGATTTGCAGGGTTTGTTCCTCAATGTAATAAATGAATGCAATCAATTTGGCGATTTTGTTCGGCAGGACATTATTATTACCAATGTTAAACGAATGAGCGCTGATGAAATCAGGAAATTTGTCAACCGCAAATAGTAAAAGTTAGACGTATGATGGATAATAAGATAAATGTTGCCATTCAGGTTTTACCAAGGTCGGCCAAAATCGGAACTTACGAAATGGTAGATAGAGCCATAGAAGTAATTCAAAAATCCGGGTTAAAATACCGTGTTTGTCCGTTTGAAACTGTTGTTGAAGGCTACTATGATGAGATTATGGCGCTGCTAAAAGAAATACATGAGACGATTTATGACTTTGGAGCTGAAGAAATGATCACAAATGTGAAAATACAAACTATTTATAATCAGGATGTTCTTATAGAAGACAAGATGGACAAGTACGAATAAACAAAAAAACTGGTTTCAATGGGTTGTTTTTGTTCTGACAAGTATTATCTTTGCATCGCTTTTAGAATGGCCCCGTAGCTTAATGGATAGAGCATCTGACTACGGATCAGAAGGTTGCAGGTTCGACTCTTGCCGGGGTCACT
>CAMDGL010000155.1 GCA_945897845.1 Chitinophaga pinensis
CTGTTGAGGCAGTTTCTTCCTTCTGTCATTCAATTCAGCAAAGGCGATTTCACGGAAATAATTGTGGCAGATAATGGCTCAACCGACGAATCTCTTTCTATCCTCAGCAAAGAATTCCCGGAAGTTAAAGTGCTCGACCTGAAGCAGAATTTCGGGTTTGCCCGCGGTTACAATGAAACCCTGAAACAGATTGACGCCGGCTACTTTGTCATCCTGAATTCGGACGTGGAAGTTACTGCCGGATGGTTGGAAGCGCCAATCCGCTTGATGGAAGCTGATAAAAAGATTGCCGCTGTACAGCCCAAAATACTCAGTTACAACCAGAAAACCTATTTCGAATATGCAGGGGCTGCCGGTGGGTTCATCGACCGGTTTGGCTATCCATTTTGCAGAGGCAGGATCTTCGACGTTGTGGAAGCCGACAAAGGACAATATGACGATGTTGTGGATATTTTCTGGGCAACCGGTGCTTGTATTTTTGTCCGTTCCGATCTTTTTCGTGAGGTGGGAGGTTTCGATGCTGATTTCTGGGCACACATGGAAGAAATTGACCTATGCTGGCGGTTGAAAAACAGGGGATTCCGCATTGTTTATACTCCTGAAAGCACCGTTTTTCATCTGGGCGGTGGTTCGCTTTCCTATGACAATCCGAAGAAACTTTACCTGAATTTCAGGAACAACCTTTGGCTGCTCTATAAAAACTTACCTGCGAATCAGCTTTTTTACATTCTTGCTGTCAGAATGATTTTGGATGGAGTGGCAGCTTTTAAACTGCTTGCTGAATTTAATTTTAATGGCATTCGAAGTGTATTGAGAGCGCATTATCACTTTTACCTATTGTTGCCTGAATTGCGACGCAAACGGAAACAAACTGCGCCATTTGTCGATATTGAACTTTGTTCGGGAAGATTGGCCAAAAGCATCGTCTTTCAGTTTTATGTACGTAAGAAAAAACGGTTCAGCGAAATTCAGTTTTGATATCCGGCTGGAAAGAACTTTCAATGATTTGAAATTTATTAATATACGCAACGAAGCCGAAAACCTGGAACTTGGAACTTTAAACTTGGAACTTACGCAATGGGAATTTTTGATGATATGTTTGAGTCTGGATTTGGTGAGACTCAGGTGGAAGGAGTTGATTTTACGATGAATCCGGAGGGATACAGGGTGATGACTGAGTTTTACCTTGTAAAACGGGGGTACTGCTGTTCAAACGGATGCAGGAATTGTCCGTATATGCCTAAAGCACAAAAAGGAAACCGGAAACTCAGGAAGGATGTGGAAAATAAATACCAATTACCATAAAATAAATATTTCAGGAAGAAGAAAGCAAAACTAACTTCAGTCCTGAAATATCAGAGTCTAAACTTACGCTTTTGTTAAGCCTGTGTAGAAATCACACAATTTTCAGTTCCAAATTCATTGGCTACAAAACGGTCGGCTTCCGAATCATTTTTCCAGCTCGATCCGTCGATCAGATACCTAAACTGGTATTCTTTTCCCGATTCCAATTCCAACGTTGTGGAGAAATCATTTGATTTCAACTGAGTCAAAGGTTCAGCAGCTTGATCCCAGTTATTGAAATCACCAAGAACCTGTACTTTTTTTGCACCATTTGCTTCAGTTGCGTCTAACCGGAAAACTACCTTGCAGACCGGTTTCGATTTCAAAAATTGTTTTTTTATACTCATCACTTAAGTTTTAAATTCAACTTGATATTTTGACAGCTCAAAAATATTTCAAAGTGTCGAGATAATTTTGCCTAAGTTGCTGTTTGCAAATTATTTAGCAAATTGTTGATAAAAAATTAACCTATAAAGTACGTAAGTGACTGAAAGACAGAAATAAGTAATTTTATTAGTTTTGTTAATTTTAGATTAATTACTTCATATTCAGTACTTATTTTTATTTATTGGTGACTTTAATGTCCTTTTTCAAATTTCTGTTTCATGGTTCAAACGCATGGTTTATCTTTGCAGAAAAAACAATGCACCCGAAAGAAATCCGCATCGTATTTATGGGAACTCCCGACTTCGCTGTTGAGAGTTTAAAGACTTTGGTCGAAAATGGCTATCAGGTCGTCGGTGTTATTACGGCGCCGGACAAGCCCGCCGGACGTGGACGACAATTAAGCGAATCGGCGGTAAAAAAATATGCCGTTGAAAATAACCTGAAAGTTCTTCAGCCTGAAAAACTTAAAAATCCGGAGTTCATTGCTGAACTTGAAAGCCTGAAAGCCGATCTTCAAATTGTGGTGGCCTTCAGGATGTTGCCAGAGATTGTCTGGAATATGCCTTCGCTTGGCACAATCAACCTGCATGGCTCGCTGTTGCCGCAATATCGTGGAGCTGCGCCGCTCAACTGGGCAATAATCAATGGTGAAAAGGAAACAGGTGTCACTACCTTTTTATTATCACACGAAATAGATACCGGGCAGATTATTTTTCAGGAAAGAACGGAGATTGCTGAAAATGATTCGGTGGGCGATTTACACGACCGGATGATGGAAATTGGCGCAAAACTGGTTTTGAAAACCGTTGATGCTTTGGTTGAAGGAACTGTTAACTCGATTGATCAGGCTCTGCTGATCGACAATCAGGAAAGGATCAAACAGGCACCAAAGATATTTAAAGACGATTGCCGAATCGACTGGACCCGGGATGCGGAGTCCGTCCGTAATCTGATACGCGGATTGTCGCCCTACCCGACAGCCTGGACGGAACTTGTTCATGCAGAGAAACCAGAAATCCTGACTGCGAAAATTTTCGCTGCTGTCCGTGATGATCAAAGTCTTCCGGCTGCTCCGGGCACACTTCATACAGACGGTAAAAGATTCCTGAAAATTTCCTGTCTGGACGGATGGTTGTCGGTTACCGAAATACAGCTTTCAGGAAAAAAACGAATGAAGATTGATGAATTGCTCCGAGGATTTCACGATTTGGGGGATTGGCGCGTGAAAATATTGTAGAGACAGGGCATGCCCTGTCTCTACACCCAACAAATTTTCCTATTTTTTCTTGCTGAAATTCACAATCAGGAAATAGACAATGAAGCCCATCGAAATGGAAACCAGCTCGATACCAAATGGCAACATGCTGTCCATGAACTCATAGTTATTATATCCCGGGCTTAGTTGATGAATAACAATAAAACCAATCCCGGCAAAGAAAGCAACCAAACCCCATTTCAGCGAAGGATATTTGTTCGCTTCCTGATTTTCAGTAACCGAAGAAGCAACTTTCTGTTCCAGAATACCGGCATTTTCAAAATGCCCCGCCTTTATGATTTTACGTTTCAGCAAAAAGTCGGTAAAACTTTTTAGTATCTGGAAAATCGCAAAAAAAACTACTGCGGCCATTAATACATCGTTCATAATTTTCAGTTTTAAATGTTTGTAAGATGTGACAGCAAGGTTTTGCAAAATGTTGCAGCAGGTTTCAGTTTTTTTTTGAATAAATAATTCGTACTTAATGCAACATTTAAGGGCGAGCTGTTGTCAAACCTCCTGTATGAACGATTCTGAATTAATAAGCCAGATTTTAAACGGGAATATGAATGCTTTCACGTTTTTGGTAAACCGATACCAGAAACTGGTGGTTCATATTACCGGCCGGTTGATTCAGCGACAGGATGAATTGGAAGACGTTTGTCAGGATGTATTTTTAAAGGTATATCAAAATCTGGATAAGTACCGGAATGAATGCAAGTTGTCGACCTGGATTGCAACCATTGCCTACAACACCAGCATCAATTACCTTCGAAAATTCAAAAAGGTTGTTGAGGTAAATCCGGACAATTCAGTTGCATTGCGAAATCTGACAGATTACAGATCAGATAATTACGAACGAACTGATTTGCACCGGTATATTCACGAACAGATAGAATTATTGCCTGTTCAGTACAGAACCGTTTTAACTTTGTACCATTTGGAAGAGTTTTCGTACCAGGAAATTGAACAGATTACCGGAATGCCCGAAGGAACGATAAAAAGTTACCTGTTCAGGGCAAAGGCGCTTCTGAAGGAAAAGTTAAAGTTTGTGGTTGACGAAAACAGTTTAAATATTGTGAAGGAGATAACACATGAATAACGAAGAACTGGATAAAATCATTGAGAAATCATTCAGGATAAAACCTGACTTTCAATTGAGTGCTGATTTTGCTCAAAAGGTCACACACTCGGTTGTCAGGCGCGAACAATGGAAAAATGATTTGTATGAATACCTATATCTGACAGGAGTTATTGCTGTATTGCTCTCCGTTGCTGGCGGGTTGTATTATTACATTGATAAAGTGCTTATTATGAGATTTATAACTTTCATTAACGGAAATGTTCTTCAGGTAATATTCGTAGTATTTATACTGAATTTTATCTTTTTTGCCGATCGTGTACTTTTGCGGTTGCTTTTCAGAAGCCTCCCACGTCCCCTCCAAAGGAGGGGTGAAAGAGTGGGCATTCTGTAACTTTTTTATTATGTGAACAGTTATTTTTGCACTTAATAGGGAATAATTTTCAGAATCGTCAACCGCAAACTCTCTTCCCTTTTGGAGAAGGGCGGGGGATGGGGCTTGGTTTTCTATTTTCTCGGTCTTTTAGTCCGCAGATATACAATCTGACCTTTGCCGGGTTCTTCTCCCTTTTTCATCCGGTTTCTTTTCAGTAAAGGTTTCATTCTCAAGGCATATCTTTGTGCAATGTAATGCATGGTGTCGTCCTCTTCGGCAATGTGTTGTTTGTGGTCCTTGTTGCCTTTTTTATATTTTGCTTCAATGTAAAGAATCTCGTTTACACGTACTTTACCACCTTTTTCCAAATCGTTGTAGGTGTATAGTTCCCAGTCTTTCAGGGCTAAATCCTTTGTAATGCTTTGGTAGTTATCACCTTCTTCCACTACAATGGATCGCAAACCGTTCCGCATTTCAATTTTGTGCCTCGAATTGGTTTTGCCGAGAGGCGAAGGTTCCAATTTGACCGTTGCAGTTTCATTTTTCAACGATGCCATTTTTCGGTTATCATCGTATTCATCGTAAACATGTAGTTTAAATTCCTCAATAATTTTTATAAGTCGTTGGGCATAAGTTGGATCAGTGGCATATCCCGCTTTTTTTAATCCATGAGCCCAAGCTACATAATCTTTCGGATCGAGCTGAAAAAGAAAACTGTAGCGGCTTCCGCTCATCAGAAAATTTGAATGATCGATGTACGAAGCTTCAGCATGTTCATATTTTCTGAAACATTCCTGACTGGCATCATCGTCGTGGTATATTTTTTTGCCTCTCCATTCACTTTTGCATTTTATTCCGAAATGATTGTTTGCTTCGGTAGCCAGCCGGCTGTTGCCGTTTTGAGATTCCCAGCAACCCTGTGCCAGTGTAATGCTGGCAGGTATGCCGCTTCGCTGCATTTCAGATACGGCTAATTTATAGTATTTCTGAATGTATTCATCTCTTGAAAGCTGCGTTGATTGAGCCTCTAACTGAACTGACAATAAAAAAAAGATAAATATTACCGCGTTTTTAATCATGACCATTTTAATGTGATTGCTACAAAAATAAGAAAATGTTGTTATCTAAGTCAATTGGCAAATAAGAACTATTAACGTACATTTGGGCAAAACTGTTTACAATATGAAAACGACAGAAATCACAATTGTATTACACGAATTTCAAAGCATTGGCGAATTGCCTGAAAATGATCAGCTTTTATTGACTGAAGCCAGACGAATTACAGCTCTGGCTTATGCGCCATACTCAGGATTTCATGTTGGAGCAGCCGTCTTATTAGATAACGGTTTAATAATTACTGGTAATAATCAGGAAAACTCTGCCTATCCTTCAGGTTTGTGTGCCGAACGGGTTGCGTTGTTTTATGCAAACGCCAATTATCCTGAATCTGGAGTGAAATCAATTGCAGTTTCAGCCGCTAAAAATGGTGTTTTGGTAAATGATTCGGTAAAACCTTGTGGAGCTTGCAGACAGGCATTGGCTGAGACGGAGGTGCGCTTTGAAACCCCAATTCGTATTATCCTCGATGGACAGAATTCAATTATGGTTTTACAGGGTGTAGAAAGCTTATTGCCCCTGAGCTTTTCGAAGAAGGCGCTCTAAAAAAAAGGACTGCACCCGAAAGCACAATCCCTTTGACAAAAGCACAATATCAAATTAGCGCTTATTGAATTTCGATCTGACGGATCAGTTTTTCTTTAAACTCCACTTTTTTTGGTAGTTCAATGGTTAAAATGCCATTTTTATTGGATGCCTTAATGTTGGCGACATCCACTTCTTTTGGCAATGCGAATGAACGTTGGAAGGAAGCATACCTGAATTCCGAACGAATCACTTTTCCTCTATTGGGTTCTTCTTTTTTGTCACCTTTTTCAGACGAAACGGTTATTATTTCGTTCTTCAAATCAATTTTGAAATCTTCCTTTTCGAGTCCCGGAGCTGCAATTTCAATGGCAAATTTTTCGTTGTTTTCGTAAATATTTACAGCCGGTGCCGATTTCCAGCCTCCTTCTTCAACAAAATTCGGAAGCAAATTTACACTTAAAAATTCATCAAAAATACCCGGTAAATTTTTGGTTCTAAAAACTGGTAACATAGTTTAATCCTCCTTTTTTTATTAATACTTAATTGTTTTTATTTGTTTTCAGAAGTGTCATTTCAAACCTGATACCAATAAGTATATAGTTGATTTATAGTGTCATAAAGTCATTTTGACTGTCAATAAATCTGAATTTTAGAATACCTGAATGACAATTTTTCAGGAAATTAATGAATATGGTGTACCCGAAGATTATAAGGATTTGGAACCGTGAATTGTGGAAAAAACTGAGAGTACTTATTTTCAGGATTTATTTGTTTCGGATGTTTAAAAACCTATTTTTGCACCCATCAATTTACGCAATGGGGTGCCTGCCTGACGAAAGTTGGGGTAATTAAAGGCTGAGATCACACCCACCGAACCTGATACGGATAATGCCGGCGAAGGGATGGCGAAAGGGAATAACTTGCCTCATTGGTTATTTATTAACCATTTAAAAAACAAGAATGAAACGGATTTATTTGACATTGCTTTTGCAATGTGCAGTGTATTTGGCAATCGCCCAATTTACACTGAAAGGAACTGTAAAAAGCGAAACAGGCGAACGGCTTATTGGAGCCAACCTCGCGATTTCGAACAGTTTCAGCGGAACTACCACCGATTTAAACGGTGCTTACCAGATTAAAAACCTGAAGGCTGGAACTTACAATTTGACAATCTCTTACATCGGGTTCGAAAAGCAAACTTCGGAAGTGAAACTAACCGGAGATCAAACTCTTGATCTTGTTTTAAAACAAGACAATATTCTGGCGGAAGAAGTGCTGGTTTCGGCTACACGGGTGAAGGAGAAAACTCCGGTCGCTTTTACAACGGTCGAGAAGTCGGAAATTCAGGACAAAAACATGGGGCAGGATATTCCGTATTTGCTTGGATTGACGCCCTCTTTTGTGGCGACTTCGGATGCGGGAACAGGCGTGGGCTATACAAATTTCAGGATTCGCGGAACCGATATGAACCGGATCAATGTAACGGTGAACGGCATTCCGATGAATGATGCCGAATCGCACGGAACCTGGTGGGTCGATATTCCCGATCTGGCTTCTTCGACTGACAATATCCAGGTACAGCGCGGAGTTGGCACATCTACCAACGGTGCAGCAGCTTTCGGAGCGACCATTAATTTGCAAACAACTACGATTAACAAAGAGCCATTTGCTGAATACAGCACATCCGTGGGATCGTTCGGAACCATGAAACATTCGGTTGGTGTGGGTTCTGGAATCATCAAAGAAAAATTCACTTTCGATGCCCGTTTGTCGAAAGTCAGTTCTGATGGATTTATTGACCGCGCTTCATCTGATTTGAAATCATTTTTTGTTTCAGGAGGCTATTTTACTGCAAAGACCATCCTGAAAGCCAATATTTTTTCAGGATTGGAAGATACTTATCAGGCATGGAATGGTGTGCCTTCGGTACGTCTGAACAACGATCTGGCCGGAATGCAACGATATGCAGATCATTATCTTTATAGCCAGATTCAGGTGGACGAAATGGTGAATTCCGACAGCCGAACTTACAATTTATACACTTACGAAAATGAGATTGATCATTATCAGCAGGATCATTATCAATTGTTGTTTTCGCACAAAATTAATCAGTCGTTTAATGTAAATGCCAGTCTGTTTTATACCTCCGGAAATGGTTATTATGAGCAGTTTAAGGAAAACCAGAAACTGGCTGAATACCTGATTACTCCTCCGGTTTATGGTGGAGAAACAATCAAAAAATCGGATTTGATACGCCGGAAATGGCTGGGCAATGATTTCTACGGAATTACCTTTTCGGCTAACCGAAATCAGGAAACCAGCGATTTTACTTTTGGTGGAGGGTACAATGTGTATGATGGAAACCACTTCGGAAAAGTGATCTGGGCACAAAATGCAGGGACTTCTGAAATAAACCATGAATGGTACCGCGGAACCGGCCTGAAAAAAGACCTGAACCTGTATGCCAAATACAATTACGAACTTGCTGAAAATCTGAACTTATTTGCTGATTTTCAGTACCGAGATATCAATTACGACATTGATGGTACCGACGATGATTTGCGCGACCTGAAACAATTGCACAGTTTTGAATTTTTCAATCCGAAAGTTGGGATTTATTACCAGTTGAACGATCAGCAAAACATGTATGTAAACTTTGCCCGTGCCAACCGCGAACCCAACCGCGACAATTATGTGGATGCCGACCCGGAAGGGAAACAGCCTACTTTTGAAACCCTGAACGATTTTGAACTTGGCTACAAATTCAATACTTCCCGCCTGGCTTTGGGACTAAATGCCTATTACATGTTGTATCAGAATCAGTTAATTCTGAC
>CAMDGL010000156.1 GCA_945897845.1 Chitinophaga pinensis
TTGAAGGAAAACCTCATTGTTTTCCTTCGGATGCAGGGTAATGACGGGAATATAATCGATGGTTTTATTCCGGAAGATAAAGTTACTCCAGGCGGGTATGCGTACATTTATTCCGACCTCGAACCCCGTTACGCAGGGCATAAAAATACGGTTGAAACCGACCAGGAAACATCGCTGGTTCAGGCAGTTTACAAATATGTTGAGGTTTCGGGCGACACAGCAATTCTGAATGAAATGGTGGGCGAAAAATCGGTTGCCGAACGCCTGGAGTGGAGCATGCAGTTTTTGCTGAATCACCGCTATAACGAAAAGTACGGACTGATTTTTGGCGCCACCACTGCCGATTGGGGCGATGTTCAGCCCGAGCACGATTGGGGCGTTTACCTCACCGACGACACGCATTATGCCATCGACATTTACGACAATGCCATGTTTCTGATTGCGTTGGACAATTTCATGGAAATGGTTCCGCAGAAAAAAGAACAATGGCAGCCGGTTCGTGATAAAATTGCGCAAAACACCCGCACCCATTTGTGGGATACAGCCAACCAGAAATTCATTCCTCATATTTATCTTGATGGCTCTCCATTTCCTGCCGATTGGGACGAAAACCAGGTATATTACCACGGTGGAACAGCAGTTGCTATTGAAGCCGGATTGCTTTCAAAAGAGGAAATCAAAATTTCGCTTGATAAAATGGTGGCCAATGTAAAAGCTTCAGGGGCGGGTTCCATCGGGTTGACCTTGTATCCAACCTATCCTGAAGGGTTTTTCAAAGGCAAGGGCATGTACCCGTATGGTTACCAAAACGGTGGCGACTGGTCCTGGTTTGGCGCACGCATGATTCAGCAGCTGATTAAAAACGGTTTTGTTGAGGAAGCCTACCGCGAAATGCAACCCATGGTAAAACGGATGAAAGACAACAATGGATTTTATGAATGGTACTCGGTAAAAAACGAGCCCCGTGGTTCGGGTACTTTCCGGGGCGAAGCAGGTGTTTTATACAAAGCGATTGTGATGTTTGAAGAATTGAAAAATGATCAGGAATAAAGTCATCTGCTTTTATCATGGTTGCTGAGCTTTGTATTTACGATTTTTCCATAAAGACACCTGAATATTCTATATTTGTGCCTTCAGATTATAACTACAACATGAATATGATTGGGGAAACAAAATCTAATGATGAACTGGCTTTTGAAATCTTATTTCGGAAGTATTTTGTGAGGTTATGTGGTTTTGCCAACAAATTCATTGCAAACAATGCTGAATCCGAAGAAATTGTTCAGGAGGTTTTTTTGAATATCTGGAAAAAGAGAGATCAGCTAAAATTTGACCAGGACATCAGACCCTATCTTTTTAAATCGGTACAAAACTTTTGTTACAATTTTCTTGAACACAAAAAGGTTACCGATAATTATTACTCGGTAATTGAAGTGGTGTATAAAAACCAGCACGAAGAATTTAGTACTTATGAATCTGTTTTATATACCGAATTTCAGGCCACAGTTGACAAAGCGATTGGTTCGCTTCCCACTCAATGCCGTACGATTTTTCAAATGAGCCGCGAGGATGGATTAAAGTACAACGAGATAGCCGAAAAACTCGGCATATCGGTAAAAACTGTTGAAACTCAAATGAGCCGTGCTTTGTCAAAACTAAAAGCTGAACTGAAAGATTATCTGGTAATGATTATCATCAGTCTTTTTCTGAATTCATGAAGATGATATCTTTTCGATTTATTTGATTCCTATACCTTCTCATATTTTTTAAAAAATATCTTAACCTTTTGTCAGGGTAAGTTCATACTTGTCTGTATTGGCATATTGAAAAGAGATAGAAATGGATAACTACAGGTTGTTAAGGTTTTTTAATAGAGAAACTTCAGAACAGGAAAACAGCGAGATTCTTGACTGGGTTTCTGTTTCTGAAGAGAATCGCAAAGAATTCAGAAATGCTCATCAGGTTTTTCATTTGAGCAAAGTCAATCAATTTCAATGTGAAATTGATGTTGATTTGGCTTGGGAAAAGCTTTACAGTGAATTGCCAAAAACAGATAAGAAAATCAAACTGATACAATTAAATGTTTTTTTGAAAATTGCCGTGTCAGTCTTGATCATTTTGGCAGTTGGATTTGGTAGTTTATGGACCAGTGAACATTTTTTTAAAACATCAAAATCAGCTTTCGTTCAGTTCGAAGCACCCATAGGTGAAAAATCAAAAATCGTTTTGGCCGATGGCAGCCTGGTATGGCTCAATTCACAAACAATTCTAACGTACGATGCCTTGCACCCGCGAAAGGTTTTTATTCAGGGCGAGGCATATTTCGAAGTTATTAAAGACCGTGAAAATCCATTTGAAGTAAATACCATTTCCGGAATTAGCATACAGGTGACTGGCACCAGATTTAATTTGAAATGTTATGCAAATGACCCCTTCATTGAAACTACACTTGATGAAGGTGAAGTTATAATTACAGGTGTTGATTCGGAAAAGTTAGCGGTATTAAATCCGGGACAACAGGCACAATACGATGTTGAAAATAACCGAATAAGGGTTGTCAATGTATCCACTGAAATCTATTCGCTTTGGAAAAACAACGAATTTCGCTTTGCCAATATTTCTTTCGCTGAATTAGTTCCCCGGATTGAAAGTTGGTACGGCGTATCTATTAAACTCGATCCACGAATTTGTGAAAAAGATCGCTTTACAATGGCCATAAAAACGGAAAGTCTCCGCGAACTTTTTAATATGATGCAATTAACCTCAAAATTTAATTATGAAATAAACGGTTCTTCAGTAGAAATTCATGCAAAATAAAAAAAGAGGAAAGTGTCCCACCACTTTCCTCCTGATAATCAGCATGTGATTATATTAACTATTTACAAATTAACACGTCAAATTTATGAAAAAAAAACGATGGACAATTCATTGCAGGAGAATTCCATGCATGAATCAAATTTTTAGAATTATGAAACTAACATCTTTTCTTTTGTTTGCAATGTTTTTTCAGGTTTCAGCAGGTGTTTTTTCACAGAACAATGGACAATTAAGTCTGAAGGCTGAGAAAGAATCTGTAAGTCAAATCCTGAAATTAATTGAGGACCAATCTGAATATCGGTTCTTGTACAATAGCAGCAACATTGATGTTGAACGAAAAGCCAATATTAATTGTAGCTCGAAAAGTATTGAAGAAGTATTAAAACTGCTTTTCGAAGGCACAGATGTAAAATTTAGATCTTTTAGGTCTAATTATGTGTTATTCACTGAAGATGGAAACCTTCCTTCATCATCCCAGCAGGCAAAACCTGTTTCAGGCAGGGTAACCGATACGACAGGAGGAGTAATTCCCGGGGTTTCGGTAGTTGTAAAAGGTACGACTAACGGAACAATAACCGATGCCAACGGGGATTATTCGCTTGCAAATGTACCTGCAAATTCAATAATTCAGTTTTCATTTGTGGGGATGAAAACACAGGAAATAACTGTTTCCGGAAAATCAACTATTGATGTTGTTTTAATAGAAGAAACAGTTGGAATAGAAGAAGTTGTTGCAGTTGGATATGGTAATAAAAGTGCCAGAAAAGTGTTAACATCGGTCTCGAAAGTCGATACTGAGAAGCTCAAGAATGCCTCTTATTCCAATATGGGGCAGGCATTGAGTGGTATATCCCCAGGTTTAATACTTAAACAGAGCGGAGGAGGACCCGGAGGCGATGTTCCATCAATCTCCATCAGAGGTGGAGGTGATCCGTTATATGTAATTGATGGCATTACAAGCAATAAAACTGATTTTGCCAGGTTAAGTCCGAGCGACATTGGTAATATTTCGGTGCTTAAAGATGCGGGAGCTGCAGCTATTTATGGTGCCCGGGCTGCCAATGGTGTTATTTTGATCGAAACAAAAAAAGCACAGGGAAACTCGGTATCCTATTCAAATATATACAGTTATGCCAGCCTGGCACTTCAACATGATCCTTTGTCATCGTACGACTATGCTGTATTTAACAACAAAATTGCATCAATGTACGGCTTGGCGGTATTACCCTGGAGTGATGAGGCAATTAAAAAATTCAAAGATGGATCTGATCCTGTCAATTATCCTAATACTGATTGGATGGATTTGACAGTTGGAGTTGCACCTTCACAGAAACATAACTTAAGCATTTCCGGCACCGAAAAATCAATTAAGTATCTTTTTTCATTGTCATTGCAGGAACAAAACAGTATGTATAAAGATCCTGATGTGTTTAAATTACAGAACTATTCGTTGTTGTCAAAAGTCACCAAGGATTTTGGAAAGTCAGGATTGAAATTTGACTTTACATTCAGAGGATCAGTTCAGAATCATAATTTTGTTCCTTACTCTGCATGGGCAATATTTGGACATGCAACGAATAATTTGCCTTACAAAAGAGCCTACGATGAAAAAGGAAGATATATGCAGGTTAATGGTTTTAATAATCCTGTTTACGAAATTAGCGGAGATAATGGCTATGACAAGTATAAAGGCAGAAATTTCAATGGCATTGCAAAGTTTACATGGGATGTACCTTTTATAAAAGGATTGCAGTTCGGTGTACTTGGTAATCAAACACTGAATTTTTTGGCACAAAAAACATGGAAGGCGCAGCAACCTGTATATAATGATGCCGGTGTAGCTCAGCCAACTCCTCCTATTGAATTAACTGAAAATAATACGAATACGAGTGAATATCTTGTCCAAACCTATGTTAATTATAAAAGAGAATTGGCAGATCACAATATTGACGCTTCATTGTATTATGAACAAAGTGAGTTTTACAGTAATTATTTGAATGCACGCAGAGAAGCATTTATTTCTGATGCCGTTGATCAAATGTTTGCCGGCCCGAATGTAAATCTTTCAAACTCGGGTTCTGCCTCGGAAGGTGCGCGAATGGGGCTCATAGGTCGTTTATCATACGATTACAAAGACAAATACCTGTTTGAACATGCATTCAGGTATGACGGTTCTGACCGCTTCCGTAAAGGCGACCGCTTTGGATATTTTCCATCATTAAGTTTAGGTTGGCGATTCTCCGAAGAAGACTTCTTTAAATCGCTGGTTTCTGAATCAATCGTAAACGATGCGAAAATTAGATTGTCGTATGGAGAATCGGGTAGAGATGATATTGCACGTCACGCTTTTTTGGCAACATTTCAACCTGTTGATAAAAGTTTCTTTATTGGTGATCAGTGGGTAACTGGATATAGGGACAATGGATTGCCAGCCGGTGATATTACCTGGTACACACAAAAAAGTTACAACGCAGGGTTTGAAACCAGCATGCTTGATAGTAAGTTAAAAGCAAGCATCGATGCATTTTATTACAGAACTTCTGGTCATTTGGGAGCGCCAAGAAACATTTATTCAACTCCGTTAGGAACAGCTTTGCCTCAAATAAACAAGGGCGCAGAACGCCGGGGTGGTTATGAATTCAATACAAGCTGGACCCAGAAAAGGGGTGATTTTGAATACAGTATTGGTTTTAATTTAACCCACTATGAAAGTTTTTGGGAACTTAATCCTGGTGAATCAGAATCTGCACTGAAAGACCCAAGAATCAGATCAACCTATGAATCAAATTATACTACCACCGGGTATAAGAATAATGGTTTTTTTGCATCAAACGATGATATACTTACCAGTCCTCAACGAACAGGAATGGTTGAGTTATTACCGGGTGATATAAAATTTGTTGATCTTAATGGCGATGGATTGATTGACGGTAACGATCAAACCCGTTTAGGAATTGGCAGTTTCCCTGATTTCTATTATGGTTTTAACCTGAATGCTTCTTATAAAGGGTTCTATTTGTCTGCCGTTATTCAGGGGGCAAGTAATTACGATATGTGGCTGGGTGGACGTTTTTCTTATGAAAGTGGTTCCGAAACTCTTACTCAGCAGAATCAAGTTGATGTTTGGACTCCGGATAACACCGATGCCAGATTCCCAAGGGTAAACCTTTCAGGTACACGATCACAAAACACCGGAGTGCGTTCAGAAGTATTTAAAATTAACATGGCTTATGTCAGGTTAAAGAACATTGAAATTGGGTATAATATTAAAAAGGAATGGCTTGATCGTGTTAAAATTTCGGAAGCACGTGTCTTTGTTGGAGGATCTAACCTTTTTACTCATGCGCCTGGAACGCTTGGTATGCATGATCCGGAAACAGGAGATGCGGCAAATTATGCTTATCCTGTTGAAAAGATGTATTCTTTTGGCGTAAATCTTAATTTTTAACTAAAAAATTGAAGAGAAATGAAATTAATAAGAAATTTAATCACAATTGTTGTTTTCGTTATTGCAACATTTAGTTGTAGTGAAGACATCCTCGATAAAAAACCTCTTGATAAAGTTTCCAGCGCCGACGTATGGGAAAGCAGGGGGTTGATAGAAGCTTATCTGGCAGATGTATATGCGCAAATTGTTCCAATGTACAGTTGGGTAAGCGATACAGAAGATGACTGGACTGATGATATGCACACAGATAATCGTCGTGCTGTAACACAGGAAACTTTTGACAAATTTTTTGATGCCGGTTGGAATCAATACGGAAAAATAAGGCTTTGTAACCAGGCCATTGAAGGGATGACTGCAACTACAGCCTTGGGTGATCAAGAGAAGATGGAACTTATTGGTGAGGCAAAAATGCTTCGTGGGATGGTCTATTATTGGTTGGCTGTGCGTTTTGGTGGTGTTATGAAAGTTGATAAAGTGCTTACACCAACTGATAGTTTAAAATTGATCAGGGCCTCTGAAAGTGAAATTTATGATTTTATTATCGAGGACTTAACTTATGCGAAGAACAATATGCCTGATGTAAGGAAAAAAGGCCGTTTGAATAAAGCTGCTGCACATGCTTTCTTAATTCGGGCACTGTTACAGGCAAAACGTTTCGACAAGGTGGTTAGCGAAGGAAATGATTTTATCGTAACAAAAAATAGTTACGGTTATAAAATAGATCCTGACTTCGCAGGTATTTTCAACGATTACAATAAGGGAACCAACTCTTCGGAAGTAATATTTATGAGATACGGTTCAAAAACCGGATTTCCTGATATGATGTCTAGTCCGATGCAATGGAGGTTGCCTTTGTCAACTGGTGAAGGTGATATTAAAGGTACAATTAAAGACTTCAAACCTAACTTATATGGTTGGGCAATGTGGTATCCAACACAAGATATTGTTGATGCTTTCCTTATGATTGATGAAGATGGAACAGCGAAGAGCTGGTGGGAAACAACTTATTGGCAAAAAAACAAAACCAGTGGTAAACTTGCCGATCAGTTTATGTATAAAAACCGTGATAAACGTTTTTACTCAACAATTATTTACGATGGATCTATTTACCTTGGAGATACCATTAATATCAGGCCACCATACTGGGCATACCGAAAACAAATGGACAGAAAACTGCACCGTGCAATGACCGGTTATACCATTCGTAAAGGAATGTACAACAATGTAATCGACTGGTCATGGCCACCGCCAGCAGTAGATTATCACTGGCCATTAATCCGACTTTCAGAAGTTTACCTCAATTATGCCGAAGGACTTATTCGAACAAATAAAGTTGCTGATGCATTGCCATACATTAATGCCACCCGTACAACTCACGGAGGACTTCCCGCTTTAGCATCAACAGGTAATATCCTTAAAGATTACAAGCGCGAAAGACGTTGCGAACTTGCCTATGAAATGCTTAGGTACTGGGATTTAATCAGATGGGCTGAAACAGAAGGTTTGAACACTGTTCCGGAATTGAATCTGGATCCAACCTATATAGATATCAGCGGTGATGGTTCCAAATATTGTATTTTAACTGTAAATGGAAAATTCGTAAGCGGAGACATGGATCATTACAATTCATTGGAAAGTAAAGTCTATAATTTTGGCCCTGTTTTTCCGGAAAGGGTATTTACTAAAAAACGTTTCCGTTTCCCTGTACCACAAAAGGAGATTCTGGAAAATAAAAACTTAACACAAAATCAAGGTTGGGAATAATTTAAAAACGAATAAAATGAAAAAGACATTAATATATTTATTCACAGTTTTGATTACCGCTTTCGTCTTTAGTTCCTGTAGAATGGGATTGGATGAGTTGCCGGTATTTCAGGATGCCAAGATGACAAATTTCTGGTTCGAACATCGGGAAGTTGTAAAAAAAACCTACTCCAATGGGCAACAGTACGAAGTAGTAGTATTTACTGACATTAAAGCTGCCTGCACTTTTAGTATCGTTAGTGAAACTGCTGATGTTGCTGATTGCAAAGTTACAATCAATAAGGCAAAGGTTACAAAAGCAATTGATTTGGCTAGTATTGTTGGGAAAGCGACAATTTCAACGGCTGCTACGGTTCAGCCTGTCAATTCTTCTCCTGTACTTGGTGTGCCGGGAAATTTTTCAGGTACAGCAACTTATTTGGTTAAAGCTGCTGATAATGTAACTGAAAAGACTTATAAAATCTCAGTGGTTGTTCAGTAACCTTTCGCATAGGTTTAGTTTTGAAGGTGGGCGGCTTAAGTCGCCCATTTTCTTATATTTAAAAGTAAAAAAAATAACCCTAGACCAAAGCTCATGTCAATAAAATCGTTCGTATTAATATTTGCATTTTGTATTTCTTTTGTAAGTATGAATGCGCAAGTTGTTGTAAATGAAAAAAATAGAATTGCCAGTAAAATGGTTTTATATGCTGATAGTACCGCTGTTATCTTAACCCTTGGTCAATCTAATTCTGCAAATCACGGACAGGGAACTTATCAATGCCGCAACAAACAAATATTTAACTATTGCAATGGAGTTGTCTATCAGGCACAGGAACCGCTCATAGGCGCAAGTGGAAATGGGTGCAGCGTTTGGACCCGACTGGCTGATTTATTGATCGACCA
>CAMDGL010000157.1 GCA_945897845.1 Chitinophaga pinensis
AATGAAACAAATCATTGTTATATTGCTTTTTGCAGCTATTTTATCAGGACTTTCATCGTGTTATAATACCACGGTTCCGAAACCTGACAAACTGATCGCCAAGGATAAATTTGTGAAAATGATGATTGATGTCTATCTTGTCCAGGGCATCAACCTGGGACCCGATACGGTGATGCAACTCAAAAATATCACTCAAACCGATCTGTACTATTCAGTGCTGAAAAAATATTCGGTCGCCGATTCTGTTTTTATTCGTTCGCTCATTTATTACTCCAGTTTTCCCCGCGAATTTGAAAAAATGCACATTCAGATAATGAACACATTGAACGAATCGGAACTGCAATTCAAACCCAAAGACAAACTGAACACGGAGACCAAATGAGAAAATTCGCGGCCAATTATCTTGTCGCTGATACCGGAGATTATTTGAAAAACGGAATTGTTGTGGTTGGAGAAGATGGATTTTCCCTGGAATACATCGACACAAAGGGCGATTTAAGGGAAATTGCACAACTCACTTTTCTCAATGGAATTTTAATGGCAGGTTGCACATTTATAAAAACAAAGGCTGCGAACTCAGGATCCGATCAACCATTCGAATCATTGATAATGAATTTCTTGGCCGAATCAAACCAGTTTTCATTACACGAGTTGATCGATTTGGGCAAACAAATTCAGTTACAATTTCCAACCTTTAAAATTCCTGAAATCATGAATAAAATAACCTCAATCCTGCAAATTGAGGGAGGATTTTCAAAGGAACCCAAATCCGGAATATATCTTATTACCGGTGTTGATTTGGTTAATTTGCATTTTTCTCCAAAAAGCCGGTTGAAAAAAATCCTTTAAATAGTAAACGTTGAATTGTCCTCATTAAATAGCCAATATGCAAGTTCAAGTCTCCTTGAAACTTGAACCTGAAACTTGAAACTTTTTTCACATGTCAACATTTTTATTTGATCAAATTATATTCGGGCCGGTAAATAGCCGGAGATTAGGAGTTTCGCTGGGCGTAAATTTACTGCCCACCGAAAGCAAAGTGTGTTCGTTCGATTGCATCTATTGCGAATGTGGCTGGACTCCCCGACAACGAACACAAAAAGCCGTTTTGCCGGCGCGCGAACTGGTAAAACAAAAGATGGAAGAAAAGCTTCGGGACATGATTCTGAACAACGAATACCCCGATGTAATTACTTTTGCCGGAAATGGAGAACCGACTCTGCATCCTGAATTTGAAGGCATTATTGACGATACCATCGAACTCCGCAACCAACTCACACCCAAAGCAAGAATTGCAGTTTTATCAAACGCCACCATGTTGCACAAACCCGGTGTGGTAAGAGCTTTGCTGAAAGTTGAAGACAACATCCAGAAACTAGACTCAGCTTTTGAGGAAACCATCCGGAAAATAGATTGCCCTACTTCAAAATTTGTATTGAAGGAAGTGGTCGAAAACCTGAAATCCTTCAACAGTAAAGTGATCATTCAAACTTTGTTCCTGAAGGGAAAACACAAGCACGAGATAATTGACAACACCACCGAATCAGAAATCACCGGATGGATAAAATTGATCGCCGAAATTAAACCGTCGCAGGTGATGATTTATACCATCGAACGCGATACTCCGGCTGCAGGACTTGAAAAAGTGAATTTAGCTGATCTGGAGGTAATTGCAGAAAGGGTTCGCGCAATAGGATTTGAAGTGCAGGTTTCGGGATAAGAAATAGTGATCAGTCGCAGTAATTAGTGATCAGAAAAAAATGTCATTTATAGTCATTACAATCCAAAACTTTGGGATATAATGACTACAAATGACAATGAATGACTTTAAATGCCAATAAGAAGGGAACTATTTCACGCGGGTCCAGGTAGTAGAACGTCCCAGCCATTTAATGCCCACAACGTATCCCTTCAGGTAAAGGGTGTTGGCATCTTTTTCGAACCAGGCAAAACAATCATACGTTTTCCCGTTGTCAGGATCATAAATACTGCCACCTTGCCATTCTTTGTCGGCAGAATTGTACTTTAATCCGGATAAAATCTGTAACCCCAATCTGGATTTTGATCTTAATTTCGCATCCGGATTATTAAAATCTTTTTCCGGCTCGCCGTTCACATATTTCTCCGGATTAATGTAGATCACTGTTCCTGTGAACTTCCCATTTTCTTCTTTGACTTCAATTTTCGAAGTCTTTTTGTCATTCCACCAAATACCGGCAATTTTCATTGCATCCTGTGCAAATGCTTGCGAAATAAACAAGCCAAGGAATAAAACCAATCCAATCTGTTTCATAAGCTGATTATTTTTTTAGCAATTTAAAGTTTTTTTTCTGAAGTATTGAAAACAGACACAAAATAGATTTTTCTTCTTCAACATTTCAACACTGGCGACTTGATAAAAGTCCTGTTCCGATCTCTCTGTTTTAGATAATTTTACAAAAAAAATAAACGTATGCGAAGATATTACTGGCTGGTGCTTTTCCTTTTTTCATTTGTGCATGTTTCGGGACAGAAGTTGGAAGCCGAGACTGAAATTATTTTACAAAGCCGTCACGTTTGGCGTGGCAGCCAGCTCGGCGATGCAATTGCAATTGAACCTTCCGCAACAGTCACAAGCGGGCGGTTCAGTTTTAATTTTTGGGCAGCCAGAACTACCAACAACAGCTATTCCGAAATCGACCTGATTCCTTCCTATTCGTTCAATCATTTCACTTTTACAGTGTTTGATTATTACAATCCTGTTCCGGGAGAAAACAATCAGTACCTGAACTTTCAGGAAGGAAAGAACAGGCATTCTGTAGAACTTTCGCTCGATAATTATTCAATTGGCAAACAGAGATTTAAGTGGATGATTGGAACTTTCGTGCTGGGCGATAAGAATATTGAAACAGACAACCTGTTCTTTTCAACCTATCTTGAATTCAAATATCCCTTTTCTGTTTTTGGAATTGAAACCGAACCTTTTGCGGGACTAACGCCATTTTGCGGATATTATGCCGATAAGTTTGCAGTCATCAATACCGGAATTTCGTTTGGTAAAGAACTAGATTTGGAATTGCCCTTTTCCATTCCGTTGAGCCTTTCATTTATAGCAAATCCACATACCAAGCAGAGTTTTGTTATTTTTGCGGGAGGTATAGCCTTTTAAAGAACAAACAAAATGGCAAAAGTAAATTGGAAACCCGGAACCATGATTTATCCGCTTCCGGCGGTATTGGTTACCTGTGGCGAAACACCCGAAGAATACAACCTGATAACCATTGCCTGGACGGGTACCATCAGCAGTGATCCGCCGATGTGCTACATTTCGGTTAGGCCAGGTCGTCATTCATACGAAATCATTAAACGGACGGGCGAATATGTGATCAATCTGACCACCGAAGAACTGGCCCGTGCAACCGATTGGTGTGGTTGCCGCTCGGGCGCGAAATACAACAAATGGAAAGAGATGGGATTGACACCGGCGCCTGCAACCATTGTGAAAGCGCCGATTTTGGCCGAAGCGCCTGTCAGCATCGAATGCAAGGTGAAACAAATCATTGAGCTGGGCGTTCATCACATGTTCATTTCTGAAGTAGTAAACGTAATCGCCGACGATCGCTACATTGATCCGGAAACTGGCGCATTCAGCCTTAAAAAATCGAATCCGCTGATCTACTCCCACGGACATTATTTCAAAATGGGAGACCCGATTGGCAAATTTGGCTGGTCGGTGGAGAAGAAGAAAAAGACAGCCCCACCCAAACCCTGAAGCCCCACCCAAACCCTCCCCTAAAGGGAGATAGCCTCCCCCAAACCCCCTCCGAAAGAGGGGGCTTGAAAAAAGAGGCCTCGAATCCAACAACGATGGAATAAAAACGAATTTCAAGAAATAGAAAAAGAAAAATATGTCAATAAATAAAACTTCGCATACCGATTCCAAAAGCCCCCTCTTTGGGAGGGGGACGGGGGGAGGCTTATCTTTCTCCCCTCCAAAGGAGGGGTTTGGGGAGGCTTTTAATCCATTGCTAAAACCCTTTCAGGGAATTCACCAAACAGCGCCATTCGGCTCGGTTAAAATAGAACATTATCTTCCGGCATTTGATTCAGCCATCGAAGAAGCGAAGCAGGAAGTTCAGAAAATTATTGACCATCCGGAGAAGCCGGATTTTGCCAATACAATCGTAGCACTCGATCTGGCAGGTGATCGCCTCAACCGCATCCAAAGCATTTTCTTTAACCTGAATTCGGCTGAAACCTGCGACGAAATGCAGCAAATCGCTCAGGACGTTGCACCAAAACTTTCAGATTTTGGGAACGATATTACACTGAATGAACAACTTTTCTCCCGGATAAAAGCGGTTTACGATCAGCGCGAAAGGCTGGTTTTAAATGCCGAAGAAACCACCTTGCTCGAAAAAACCTATCGCCGGTTTGTTCGCAGCGGCGCTAACCTGAACGATACAGACAAAGCAACGTACCGCACCATAACCAAAGAGTTGTCACAACTCGGTCTTAAATTTCAGCAAAATGTACTGGCAGAAACCAATGCGTATGAGTTGCTAATTATTGATGAAAAAGATCTGGGCGGACTTCCGAAGTCGATCGTCGAAATGGCTTCACAAACGGCAAAGTCGAAGGAAAAGGGAGGCTGGCTGTTTAATTTGCAATACCCGAGTTACGTTCCTTTCCTGAAATATGCCGACAACCGCGAATTACGCGAACAAATGTTCCGCGCTTCGAGTTCAAGGGGAAACCACGGAAATGAATTTGACAACAATACAGCCATCAAACGCATAGTTGAACTTAGGCTTGAAAAGGCCCAGCTACTTGGTTTTAAGACACATGCCGAATACAAACTTCAGGAACGAATGGCAGAAACGCCTGAAAAAGTTACCAGCTTTTTAGAGGAACTTCATCTGGAATCAAAACCTTTTGCGGTAAATGAATTTACTGACGTTCAGGAATATGCTGTTAAAAACGGTTTTGATGGAACCATCCAGCGTTGGGACTGGGCTTATTATTCAGAAAAATTGAAGCTCGAAAAATACAATTTTGCCGACGAAGAGGTAAAACCCTACTTACAGCTCGAAAAAGTAATTGACGGCGTTTTCCTACTGGCCCGAAAACTTTACGGACTTCATTTAAAAGAGAATAAAAGCATTGAAGTTTATCATCCTGAAGTGACTGCTTACGAAGTTCTCGACGAGAACGACCGCTTTGTTGCGGTGCTGTATCTCGATTTTTTCCCACGCGAAGGAAAACGTTCGGGTGCCTGGATGACCGATTATCGCGCGCAATCAAATGTCAATGGTAATCAAATCAGGCCGCACGTTTCGCTGGTAACCAATTTCTCGAAACCGACTGAAAATGCGCCTTCGTTACTTACATTCGACGAAGTGACCACTTTTCTGCATGAGTTTGGACACGGTTTGCACGGAATGTTGTCGCAATGCCAGTTCCCCGGAACTTCAGGAACAAACGTTTATTGGGACTTTGTTGAATTGCCGTCGCAGATTCACGAAAACTGGGCCTACGAAAAAGAGTGGCTCGATCAGTTTGCCGTTCATTTCGAAACTGGTGAAACGATGCCCGAAGAATTGGTTCAGAAAATACAGAAAGCACAAAACTTTCAGGCAGCCTATATGATGGAACGGCAATTGAGTTTCGCGATACTCGATATGGCATACCATAACCGCGAATTACCAGTTGAGGGCGATCTGAAAGAGCTGGAAATGCAGGCAATTGCCTCAACCGATCTGTTTGAACCTGTTGAAGGAAGCATTCAAAGTACCGCCTTTTCGCATATTTTTTCGGGTGGTTACGATGCTGGTTATTACAGCTACAAATGGGCTGAAGTATTGGACGCCGATGCTTTTTCTGTCTTCAAAGAAAAAGGCATCTTCGATCGCGAAACAGCCGATTCTTTCAGGATAAATATTCTGGAAAAGGGAGGAAGCGAACATCCGATGATTTTATACAAGGCTTTTCGCGGACAGGAACCAACCGCTACTGCACTGCTAAAAAGAAACGGCTTAATGTAAAGAGTTCATTCCGAGGCAATCGTGCCGCCTGAGCGCGAAGCTGGTCGAAGGCAGGTTGAACTCATATAAACGCGATGACAAGCGCGATGATCAGGAACCCGAGTGAAAATCCGGCATAAACCTGTGAATTGGTGTGTTTTAAGAGAATCAGTCGCGAGGTGGCAACCAGTCCTGCAACAATAATAAGCAAAGATAAAACCAGTATCATATTTTCGTGAAGACGGAAAGACAAGGCGCTGACTCCGCCGATCAAACCGCCAATTGCTGCAGCGTGAGCGCTGATCTTCCATTTCAGGGAAACAACAATAAGCGAGATTTGAACCAGGATAGATGCGATAAGGAAAAGGTTGTAAATCGGGAAAACCGGCAACCGTTCAAGGATCAGGTATCCGATGTAATAAAAAACTGAACTAAGCAATAACGGTAAAATCCGGTCAGTACTTTTTTCCATGTTCATGTCGAATTTCGGACTCATCGATAAAATCAGGATACTCAGGGCAGGTAAGATACAGGTAGAAAGAAACACCGTTAACAGCATAAATTTCTTCACGCTCCAGGGTAAAAGTGCAAAGTAAAAATCGGAATTCAAAAGCAGTACAAATCCCAGTGTTGGTATCAGTAACGGATGAAAGATGATGGATGTTACACGGGCAATTATCGGTAGTTTTCTATTGTCAGTCATTGTTTCAATATTAACGATCATAGATTTCAGATTGACTGATTAAGCAATATTTCCTTCGTTAATCGTTAATCTATAGTTCTTTTCTCATTCTGGCAACGGGAATTCCAAGCTGCTCGCGGTATTTGGCCACTGTCCGCCGTGCCACAACATACGATTTCTCTTTCAGGATAAGCGCCAGTTTTTCATCGGTTACCGGATGGCGTTTATCCTCATTATCAATGCATTCTTCCAGTATTTTCTTGATTTCACGGGTCGAAACTTCTTCTCCGGTATCTTTTTGCATCCCTTCAGAAAAGAAGTACTTCAGAGGGTAAATCCCAAAATGAGTCTGTATATATTTGCTGTTTGAAACGCGCGAAATGGTTGAAATGTCGAGACCTGTTATGTCAGCAATGTCTTTCAGGATCATGGGCCGCAACTTTGTTTCGTCGCCATCCTGAAAAAACTCTTTCTGAAATTTGATGATCTCGGCCATGGTAACCTGCAATGTTTGATGGCGCTGTTTGATAGCATCGATGAACCATTTGGCCGAATCGAGTTTTTGCTTCATAAACAACATAGCCTCTTTCTGGTCTTTGGACGCTCCGGTCTTGTTCACCGCATAGGTTTTCATCAAATCTAGATAGGTTCCGTTCAGGTGAAGGTCGGGAACATTTTTCTGGTTTAGGCTCAAATGAAGTTCTCCTTCAAGGTTATCGAGCAAAAAATCAGGAACAATCACCTGGCTCGATTTACTCATCGGGTTGCTGTATGAACTTCCGGGCTTCGGATTCAGTTTCAGGATTTCATCAATGGCATCCTTGAGTTCTGTTTCGCTAATTTCGAATTTCCGGAGAATCTTGTCGTAGTGTTTTTTGGTAAATTCTTCAAAAGTTTCCTGAAGTATTTTTGCGGCCAGGCAAGTCGAATCTTTGCCTTTTTTCCGCAGAATTTGCAGCAACAGGCATTCCTGAAGATTGCGTGCCCCAATGCCTGGCGGGTCGAAATCCTGAATGAGTTCGAGGTAGCGTTCCAGATCTTCAAGTTTCACCTCCTTGTTGCGGTGAAAAGCCAAGTCGTCTGAAATCGAAAGTAAATCGCGGCGCAAATAGCCATCCTCGTCAATATTTCCTATAATGTATTCTGCGATCAATTGTTCCTCTTCATTCAGATTGGCAAGCCCAAGCTGTTCAATCAGCGAATCGTGAAAGCTTACTCCCGAAGAATAAGGCATATCAATCAGTTTATCGTCTTTTGAGTAATTGTTGGCCGAAAGTCGGTAACTGGGAACATCTTCGTCGTTCAGGTAATCTTCGAGCGAAAATTCGTCGTCCGATGAATTATCGTCCGATTCATCGAATTTCTCGTCTTCCTCGCTTTCTTCCGTCATTTCCAGAATAGGATTTTCTTCCAATTCGCTTTTTATCCGCTGTTCGAGTTGAATCGCAGGAATCTCGAGCAGCTTGATAACCTGTATCTGCTGCGGCGAAAGTTTTTGTAATAACCGTTGTTGTAAACTGAGTCTCTGGTCTGCCATTCTGATTCAACTTTCTTCAAAAATAAGATTTTTAATTGAACCTGATAACTTCTGTTCTCAAAAAGAGAAAGCTCAGCCCTTTTTACTGAACAGTTTTGATTTTTTTTGCTTGAAAAAAGGCAAGTATTCGAGCGGATCTTTGTATTTCACTTTCCCGGTGAAAAGATAGAAACAGGTGCCAAATGATATCGCAGAAAAATCGGAACTTTTTGAAAGAAATGAAAGAACATTGTCGGTTCCAAAATAAGTCTGGCCCCCATCCCGTTTGTAAAGAATGGCTATTGGTATGTTCGCATATGAATTTCCAATAATTGAATAACCTGTAATTAATGATAGTTTTTTGGTCGCGGTGTAATGCGATGTAAGCGAAAAACTGTTGTAATTCAAGCCTTTGGCTCTTGAAAACCGGTTAACTGCCCCGATATTAAGTTTTGGGTTCACCTGGTATTTTAATCCAGCATAAATAGTAGTTGGCAAAGGTTTCGAAAATGCGGTTTCATCTAAAGTTAAGCTAAACGACATCGTATCAGTAAGTGGCCTTTCATTTATTTTTGTTATAACCGGAATGCCATTTTCATCAACTTTGATATCAATATTTCCTTTCGGGAATGGATATTCATCATTAAATATCAATGTGTTAATATTTTGCTTCCATTTAATACTGCCCAGATCGATCACGCTC
>CAMDGL010000158.1 GCA_945897845.1 Chitinophaga pinensis
GTCCATAATCAGTAGAAAAAACACCTTCGATTTTTGCCCTGATTGCAAAGGTAATGGCTGTAACCAGGAGTGCCAGACAAGCTGCAATAAATAGTCTTTTTTGATTTGCATTTTCCATAAGTTTCAATTTTTCAATCGTTAATAATTTAGGTTTTAGTATTGTTAGATTGTAAATATAAAAAATCAGAACAGAATATACCTGTAGTCGTTCTAAAAAATAAAAATTTATTTTTTTTGAAATATCAAATTAAGTACATTCTATAAACAAGTATAGCCCGATAGAAAATCGAGCTTGGAGGTATGCGTTGATATGTAATACAATTTAATTTTAAAAACCGGACTGGTCTTCGAAGTTACTTGCGATTAGATAAGCTTGAACAGGGATAACTAAGAACAAGTATTAAACGATAACCCGGACCGAGACGAACAACATTAAAATTTATAAGAACAGTTTATTTTTTAGTATTTGATTTCGATTTTACCTGAAATTAGATAAGCTTGAACAGGGATAACTAAGAACAAGTATTAAAACCGAATTGCGAACGAACAGAGCGTGTGTTTTTTTAGATGATATTTTTCATTTTCCGAAGGATTGCAGAAGCTTTTTGCTGATAGAATCCCTGGGTATTTGCTATTTTCTTAAATTGTTTGATTGCCTTTTTGTTTTCATTTGTTTGGAGATAGCATAATCCGATGTACCATTCTGCCTGCTCAACGAAAAGGTTGTCCTTTTCAGTCACAACTGCTTCGTATGCTTTGATTGCATTCTGATATTTTCCTAATTCCTGAAGCGAAGCGCCTGAATAAAAATGTCCTACCGTATTGTTTTGGTCTTTCGAAATTACTTCATTCAATAAGTTAAGCGCCGATTCATAGTCTTTACTGTTAAACTTTTGAAGGGCAAGTGTCAGTGTTTGATCGGCATTTGAATTTGATGAACGTGAAATGCCTGTCGTTTCATACTTGGCATAGAACTTCTGATAGATATTTCCTTCGTTGGAGAATCGGGAAAGCAAGGTGGTTAATCCCATAACCAGGATCAGCGAGGCCGCCACAATTGATAATACAAGCCTTTTTGGTCTGAATTTTAATGCGATCGACCTTTCAGACAGCTTTTCTTTTATATTTTCGTCCGAGATGTTCCTGAGATTGTTTCTCAGTTGCATAATGTCATTTTCCTTCAGTGCTTTGTCAATATTTTTTATCAGGTCAATTTCGGCATAAAGCGCTCCGTTTTCGGCTAATTCAGCTTCAAACACGGCCAATTCAGACTCGGTCAGCTCATTGTAGATGTAACCTTCTATCTCTTCTATTCCGGAGGTTGATTGTATTTCAGACTTCTGTATTTCCTGAAGCGAAGCCCTTAAGTCTATAATGTCATTTTCTGCGCAGGCAATGTCAATGTCTTTAAACAATTGAACGTCAATGGCCAGGCTTGTGTTGAATTCAAGTTCTTCTTCGAATTCGTCTTTTTCATCTTTATCCATCTGATCGGATACATACGTATCAATTTCTTCCAGTGAGCGGGAATGTTCCGGCATACTGGCGGCTATCTGTTTCAGGTTTGCCCTGAGATCCAACAGGTCGTTTTCTTCGATCGCATTTTGAATATCCTCAAACAGAGCGTTTTCAAATGGAGAATAGGATTCCTGATCCTGTGATGAACTTTGCTCGTTTTGTTCCTTGTAGAACTGGTAAATGTTTTCTTTTGCAGCCACAATGTGCTGATAGAGATGAATTTTCGGGAAAGAATGGGTGAAATTAATGAGGTCTTCAGCATTTACCTTATTGCTGAAATTGTTTGCAGATGATAATTCTTCGGCCAATCCGAAATTGAAAGCATCGGAAAAAATGTATTCTTCTGAATTTTTTGAAATTCCCTGGTGCCCGGTAATTGAGTTCAGCGTTTCTCTGAGGCTTACTATGTCTTTTTCCTGAACAGCCTGCTGTACATCAATGTGAAGGTTCATTTCTTCTGTCAAGTCTGAATTGAACGTCATTTCGAGTTCCAATTCACTTAACTCGGGTTGGGTCAACTCGTTGTTAAGGTACTTGTCAATTGTTTCAAAATAATCAGATCTGCGTATCATCTTGCAGTAAATTAATGTGTTATAAAACCCGTTAGGGCACTCTGCTTGTTTTTAATGTTCAGACTATTTCCACCAGAAAACTTTACTGGATTGTTTAAAACAGGAAAAGAATGATAGTAAAATTGAAAGCTAAAAAATGATTAAACTAAGATTAGTCCAAATCAGCATATACATCTTGAGATTTTCCACCTTTTATAGAAGCAAGTTCTTCTGAGGTTAAAACGTCGAAAGAGAAGTTGTCAAAATTTTTTGATTCGTTGTTCGCAAATAAAGTTTTCATTTTTTTTTGTTTTAATGATTAATACTGGTTCTTAATTATCCTTGTTCAAGTGTTTATTCCGAAAAAGGATAAAAGGTAACCCTGTAATTAGAAAAAAAATAGAAAATAAATTTTATTAATACTGTATTATATTGAAATACATAGATTTACGATATTCTGAAAGTAGAATTATTTTTCTTGTTTTGATTGTTTTGTTGCTGTTTCCTTCTGAGGGATATTCTCAAAAGTCAGAGACCTTTGTTAAGGATAGTTTGTTTTCAATTGAACTTCAGCGGAAAGGAGTCGCTTCCGGAAGACTTGGTGATTATGACAAAGCGATGTTGTATTTTAATCAATTGTACCGACTTCGGGAAAAGATGTATGGTCACGATAGCTATCGATTGGCTTCCACTTTGATTAATATAGGGATTCAATATAAAAGTTTGGGTAACCTTGAAAAGGCTATCGATTTTTACAAAAAAGCAGAATTGTTATATATTGCAAACTATGGTAGTGATTATACAGGATTAGGTACAATTTACACCAATATTGGTAATATCTATAGCTTGACAGGAGATTATAATAATGCATTGGAATATCATAATAATGCAAATCGGATATTGATTAAAGATTTTGGCAGATTTGCAGAAATTTTCCAAATATCAAAATATAATATTGCTGAGACTCAATTAAAACTTGGATATTACTATGAGGCCATTCGTTTTGCCGAATCAAATTTAAAAACAACCTTGCCAATATTAAAGCCCAGATTACATGACTTAATCGCTTTGGCATACCGTAGTGAAGGAAAGTATGAGCTTTCGGAAAAAAATTATTTATTGGCTATTAAGACTTGGGTTGACTTATACGGGGAATCAAATGTTGAATTAGGGGATGAATATCTGGCCTATTCCTCTTTTCTAATTTCGAAGGGTGATTTTGAGAAGGCATTTATTTATTCCAGCAAGGCACAAACAATTGTTCTGAAATTTTTCGGAGAAAAAAGTATCGCTTTTTCTCAGGTACAAGCAAATTTTGGCGATTACTACTTCCTGAAAAACATTGAGGCCCAAAAAATTGAAGATTTCCGGAGCCAGCGAAAGAAAAACTTATTTCAGGCCATTCAATATTACCAGAATTCAATCGTTTCATTGGTCGATTCGTTCGATATTAAAAATCCATTGGTTGATCCATCTTTAAAAAACGTTATTTCTGAAATTCAGTTGGTTGATGCTTTCAAAAAGAAAGCGTTGGCCATGGAAAAAATTGGTGATGTTTTTCTTTCTGAATTTGATAAGAAAAACGCTGAAAAGTATTTCAAAGCAAGTTTAAGTTCACTTACAAAAGCAACCCAATTAATTCATCGGCTTCGCATTGGCTTCGAAAATGAAGAAAGTAAATTGTTTTTTGCCAAAAATCAGGAGTCAACTTTTATCGATGCTATTAAAATTTCATACAAGTTATACAAGCAAACGAAGGAACAGCAATATGTGAATTTGGCTTTTGAGTTTACCGAACGAAGCAAAGCCTCGGGTTTGTTAGCTTCGTTGAAGAATGTAAAAGCCAAAGAATTTGGCGGAATTCCTGATTCATTGCTAAAGCGTGAGGATTATCTTAAAATAAATGTGGCCAATTACACTTCAATGCTTTTTGAAGAAAATCATCAGCAGGAGCCTGATTCACAACGAATAAATCTGTATTCTTCCAAGATTTTTAAATTAAATGAAGAATATAGCAGGTTAATTAATTTCTTTGAAAAATCATATCCTGAATATTATTCATTTAAGTACGAAAATAAGATTACAGGTATTAGGGAGCTGCAAAACAAGCTCAGGGCAAGGGATGCATTGGTTGAGTTTATTGTTGATGAACCAAAACCGGGAAGTGAGAATGAGAAGGGCGAACTTTACCGTTTTTTGGTGACAAAGGATGCGGTTGATTTTTCGATGGAAACAATAGATCAATCCTACGAAAACAACATCGATTTTTTATTTCAGTTTCTCACAAGTCCGAATTATCTTTTCACAAAGAAAAAAGATTTTGTCCATTATTCTGTTGCTGGTTACAGTTTGTATGAAAAGCTCTTGAAACCAGTTTCAGGATTAATCAAAGGGAAAGATTTAATAATTGTACCTGACGATAAACTTTCATATATTCCGTTTGATGCCTTATTGTCACAAATACCCGATACGAGTAAAATGGACTTCAGAAATCTGGGTTACCTGGTTCGTGATTATGCCATAAATTACAGTTATTCAACTACTTTGTTGTTTAATTTTCAGGATAAACACAAAAATAGTTCAAAGAACCTGATTGCATTTTCACCTCAATATAATCTCAATGAACCACGGACCGATAAGGAAAGTTCAAGAAAATACTATTTTGCTCCACTACCCGGGGCGGGAGATGAAGTGAAGAATATCTCGGATTATATCCAAACAGCTTCTTTTGTCGATTTTTTAGCTCAGGAAAATGCGTTCAAAAACAAAGCACCGGATTTTGACATTTTGCATTTGGCAATGCATACAATCATCAACGATAGTTTGCCTATGTTTTCAAAAATGGTATTTTCAAATCCTGATATAAATTCGAAGGATGATGGATTTTTGAATACATATGAGATCTACAATATGAAACTTAGTGCCCGATTGGCAGTTTTAAGTGCTTGTGAAACAGGTTCTGGCAAGTTGCAGAAGGGGGAAGGTGTGATGAGCCTGGCACGTGGATTTCTTTATGCAGGCTGTCCTTCAATTGTGATGACCCTTTGGCAAGTGGAAGATAAATCTGGTGCACAGATTATGGCGAATTTTTATTCCTATCTGTCGAAGGGAAAAAGAAAGGATGTCGCTTTAAGAATGGCAAAGTTAAAGCACCTTGAATCATCGGATCCATTGACAGCTCATCCGCATTATTGGCTTGGTTATGTTAGTATTGGAGATTCAGAGCCTTTGTACACAGGTAAAGACATTTATTTTGTAATCTTTCTTTTTATTGCTATTGTGGTGGTGTTTTTTGATTGGTATTACCGCAAAAAAAAGCCCCGTAAAATGCGGGGCTAAATGTGGTTTTAAATTTTGCGATTATTCACCGCTTAAAATATTTTTGTATTCCAAATCCTGTTTCACACTTTTAATGAGGTATTCCTTGCAGCTAAACTTCCTTTTCTTGGCATATTTCTCGCTCTTGAATCCCATCATTTGTGCGATGGTCTTCAATGGCACTTTGTCAAAATACAGTTGCAGGATTTTTTGACAATCTTTGCCAAGATTGGCAAAATGCTTTTGATATAATCTGTACCGTTCATTTAGGTCAGACACTTTTTCCAGACTGTCATCGTAAATTTCATCATTGAATTCATGGTTGTCTTTGATGTTTTCTTTCTCAAGTTTACGTTTTTCTAATTGTTTGAGCCATAAAAAACGACAAATAGAATATAGATAAGTTTCAAATGTGCAATCGAGGACCAACTCATTTGCTTTGAGCTTTCTGTAAATAATTATAATTGCTTCCTGAAAGATGTCATTTGCATCATCATCGTCACCATTGTTTTTCTTTATGAAGAAATTTATTTTCGAATAGAAATTCTTATAAATGTATTGTAATACAATGGTATCATTTCTAAGAATTCCATTTAGAAGCTCAAGATTCGTGTAATCAGTCATCGCAAAAGATTAAATCGTTTAAACGGATTTAAAAACATCATGTTAAGGTTTGCTATTACAATTTTGGATTCTAAAAATGAATATAAAATGTGGAATTAGCAAATTATTTTTTGTGATTTTATTTTAAAGCAATTAAAAGTGTTTTTTGGAGGAGGGATAAAATTGTTGAATTGTATAAAAAACAAAAAGGTAGGTTGAATAACCTACCTTTTCTCTCTTAAACTAACTAACCTAACTAAACCTAAACTTATGAAAAAAAATGTATTACAAATGTACACTATATAATGTATAAATTGTGAAAATAATTGTTAAATGATGTTAAAGTTATTGTGCAACAAATTGGTAAGTAATACTTCCTTTTTGAACCAATGGTGCCCTTGCATCAGCATTAAATACAGTGCGTTCGGCTGCTTGTGTTGCATATTCGGTCAACATCGGATCGTTTGTATTCTTAACTGATCTTGCCTGCGCTTTTATTACTTTTCCTGAACGGTCAACTTGTATGTCAACTTTTACTTCCCCGCCGCTTTTTGCAAGATAAACAGGGATTGGCAACCTTACATGAAATCTGTTTTCCAGAAAATAATGAATATTACTTTTCCCGGAATAGATTACATTTTTAATTGAATCTGGATTCTGCCCTTCGGTTGTAACTTCGGGCATCTGATATTTTTTGATTGCCGGAATTTTTTTCGATAATTGTTTGTTTACATCGACGACCATTTTTTTTGCCTCTTCTATGTCGCGGTTATAATCATCGTCAAAAAACTTGTCTTTTTTCGAAGCATCACTTTTGGCAGCCTCATTCACTGCAAGGTTACTGACCGTTTTGTTTATATTTTTCATTGATTGGTCGGAAGCAATATTTTTTTCCTGTTGCTTCTCTGTTTCGTTTTCAGTAATCTCTTTTTGATCATCTGGCAGGGCGAAATCCAGCAAAATCGCTTCTTCCGGTAGGATTTCAACCTTCAGGTTTAGTTCGGCGACCCAAAAACCGGTCATCAACAGGATGTGAAATATCAGGGTTCCCATGACCCCGTATATATTTTTACGATATAGTTTTTTAATCTTCGACATTGTGCCGCAAATTTAATAAAATCAGGTCGCCATGGATTTTTAGGTTCAAAAAATCAGATATAGTAACGAAATATAATATTCAAGGCATAACTTTTCGTATTGAAATATTTTTTTGAGGTGCTGAATTGAAATAATTAGATAAATTTAGAAACTGAAAATGGCGATACCGACTTTATGAGAATCATTTGGATAACTTTTTTGTTGCTTTCTGCGTTGAACCTTGCTGGCATGGAAATAGACATGCTCAGAAAGGATTCAACAGCAATTGATGCAATAGCGAAAGATCCTGAATTGTTTTACGATAGCCTCGAAGTAAGGGCTAATCGTCATCGGATTACAAAATTGCTGTACGATTATCTTATTAGTTCTGTCAACGATTCGGTAAATAAAAATTTACAATCGTATGAATACTACAAGAGTTTCGAAAAAAGGAAGATCGGTTCAATTGAAATTAAATCGTTAGAGGTTTTTGGACCTGATTTTAGTGACACCTCAAAAATAACGAACATTTGGATTGAGAAGATGGCCAATAAATTGCATTCGAAGTCGAATTTGAATGTAATACGAAAAAACCTTTGGATAAAAGAAGGACAGACTTTGGATCCCGATCTGCTTATGGACAATGAACGATTGTTGCGCAGTTTGCCTTATCTGAACGATGTTAGAATTTCAATAAAACCAAGACCAGGAAATGATCAGGTGGTAGATTTACTGATACTTACCAAAGATGTTTTTTCGTTTGGTATTTCCGGCTCAATTTCAAATATTTATAAAGGCGATGTTGGAATTTATGACAAGAATATTTTTGGTATCGGGCATGAAATTGGCCTCACGCTTTTCGCCCATACAGAACAGAAACCAAATCTGGGAATTGAAGCCTATTATGCCATTAACAACCTGAAGGGAAACTTTATAAACTTTGCTGCCGGATATGCGAATAACTATATCAGGAAAGGTTTATTTATTTCTTTCGAACGAGATTTTTTGAGGCCACAATCTGTTTATGCCGGAGGTTTTACTGCCACGAGAAGTTTCAGGTCACATATTATCGGTTTGAATGAGAATGTGTCAGGCGATTCACTGAATTATTTATTTCTGGATGCATGGTATGGCCGGCGTTTAAAACGTGTGATCAATCCAAATGACACCCGTTTCCAGATTAACATCTCCGGGAGAATTCGTTATACCTCATTTTATCATCGGCCGCCTCCTGATACTGATAACAAACAGTTTTTTGCAAATAGCACATTTTATCTGGGCAGTATGAGTTTTTCGCGCCGTTCGTATGTTCGCGATTACCTTGTTTACAGTTACGGTATTACCGAAGATATCCCCAAAGGATATTTGCATGAACTGGTTCTTGGATACGACGACAATGAATTTGGAAACCGCTGGTATTCCCATCTGTTCTTATCGACGGGAAACCTGTTTCAACACAAACCTTTTTATTTATACACTTCGCTGGGTTTGGGTAGTTTTTGGAACCATACAGGACTGGAACAAGGTATGTTCGACACAAAAGTCAATTTCATTTCGCCATTGTTCGAACTCTGGGGTACAAAGGTCAGGCAGTTTATTAAGATGAATTATACGTTTGGAATTAACCGTTTTGAGATTGAAAATCTTTTAATCAGAAACAACTCTGGTATCAGAGGCTTTGGAAGCCGCGTCGAAAGAGGGAAACAGCGACTGACTTTAAATGTGGAAAATGTGTTTTTTCAGAAAAAATCGATCCTGAA
>CAMDGL010000159.1 GCA_945897845.1 Chitinophaga pinensis
CAATATTCATTATAATTGATTTTTAAAATTAACAACTGGCTTTTAGTTGCGGCAACTGGCAAAAAAATATCCAATACTGAATATCCAATATTCAACAACAAAAATCGCAACGTCGTGGAACTTGGAACTTTAAACTTTGAACTTTGAACTCTACGTTGCTTGCTTCGTCTTTGGTAAAAATGAAACAATTACAGCACCCAAAGTTGCCAGACAAATCAGGACAATGAAACCGGTCGAATAGCTTTTTGTTGCATCGTAAAATGCACCAACCAACATTGGAAACAGCGCTTCGGCAATTCCGTCTGCCACCAGAATAATTCCCATGGTTCGTCCCAAAGCCCTCACTCCAAAAAGGTCGCCGGCCATCAGCGGAATAATCATATAATCGCCTCCAAGCCCGATTCCAAATATCACAGCAAAAATATAGATTCTTCCCGGAAATTCGGGCATCAGCAGCAATGGAATGGCCAAAGCAACAATCACATAAATCAGGATCATCACGTATTTCCGGTTGATCAAATCGGCCAGAAAGCCCATCAAAACACGCCCGGCTAAACTTGATAACAACACAAACGACATAACATGTGCAGCCTCTGTTTGGGTGAAACTCAGATCGCGAAGATATAGTTTGATGTGTTGCATAATACCACCAACAGCTCCAATCGAGCATAAACTTCCGATTAACAGCAGCCAGAAATTGCGGTTTAAAATAATATCCAGCATGGGTACCATTGGTGCAATCTGTTTATTATCTGCTGGTTCAGTCTTTTTATCTTTTATGAAAAATGCCATCGGAAAGGCAATCAGAATGACCAAAACGCCAATGGTCATTAACGCCATATGCCAACCCATGTTTTTCTCCAGTCCGGCAGCAATCAACGGAACCAAAGCGCCGCCGGTTCCAATTCCAAGATAGGCGATTCCCATGGCTTTTCCGCGATTCTTGTCAAACCATCTGGAAATTAAAACCTGACTGGGAAGCGGGCCACCAAAAACGTAGCCCAATGCATTCATCACATAAAACAGGTAGAACATTGGCAATGTACTTGCAAAGCTGAGTCCGATCAATGCAGTTCCGGCCAGTAATGCACCAGTCATCATCAGCGAGCGCGGGCCGTAACGATCAATTAACCAGCCTGCCAAAAAGCCAAAAAGTAGTGCGACAATTAATTTTCCGGCTGCATTTCCGGAAGTTACCACTGCACGCGACCAGCCATATTCTTTGGTCATGAAATCGTAAAAGAAAGGAAGACCATACAGTGCAAAACCGACAATTGCCAAGAGTGCAAAAAAAGCTGTTGCAAGGATGTAAGTTTGCGAGCTTCGGGGAGCGTTATCAGCTTCAATATTTTTTTTCATTCGCTATGGTTTAGGTAACGTAAGTTTAGAAGCCTAAAATTAGTAAAAGTCGTTAAACGGCAAAGGAGGGTTCATGATTCTGAATGATCTTTTTAATTGATGGCATTTTCACTTGCAATCATAAGGAATATCTATACTTTTACAATCATAAAATAAAAACCAACAAATGAAAAACTCTATTCTGACCATAATTATTCTGACAGTTATTTTTTTGTCCTGTACAAAATCTCCGGATGAAGAAATTGCAAAAAACATAAACAGTATAACCGTTTTTGAATATTCAGCTACAGAAGAAAATGGTACGATCATCAGGGGAAATCTTGATAGAAAGGTCGTCTATAATTACGATATCAAAGAAAATTTAATAAAGCAAATCAATTATGAGTTAGGCCATAACATTGAATATAAATTCAGCTTCATTTATGATGAATCAGAAAAAATGACAGAAGAAAATTTTTCGTACGGCGATGATATTATCAGACACAGAATCATATATACCTATAATACAGCTGGATATCTGACCGGCGAAAATTTTTACGGGGTAAATGGCAGTTTATTGTTCCGGTATGAATATACAAATGACGAAAAAGGAAATCAAACGGTGAGTGACTATTATAATTCGGAAGGAAAATTGTCATCGCGGACAACCTATAATTATGATGCGAAAAATAATATGATTGAAATGAAATATTATAATCCGGCAACTTTTTTATCATGGCGAAAAACCTTTACTTATAATAGCATGGGCAAGCAAACCAAAGAATTCATTTTTGATACGTTTGCTGAAACCTGGTCTAACAAAATAATATATGAATACGATGAAAAAGGAAATTTAACAGAACAAGGGCACTATGGTTCAGATGATATTATTGGCGAGAAACTCACCTATAAATATTTGGAATTTGATAAAGCCGGAAACTGGACGATAAGAAATGAATACCGCAACGATTTAATTTTCAAAATTTCTGAACGGGAAATAGAATACTTTTAAATGAAGTCATCAGATATCAGCTAACGCGAAGGAAAAATTCAAGATGTTTTTTTCAGCTTTTCAGCCAATTGAACACAATAGAAAAAGCCGTCACCGGAAAATCTCCGAAGACGGCTTTTGTATATTTTGACGAAGGAAAGTCATCTGATCAGGTTGTTAATCAAATCATCTCCAATCCAAATCTCGAATAATCTTATCAAATTACTGATTAGTTATACCTTTCTAATCGAAGTGTTTTAATTTTATCATCTGTGAGATATTCTTCGAAGTCCATGTACTTGTCAATGGCTCCTTTTGGTGTTAGGTCGATCACCCTCGAACAAACGCTCTCGATGAATTCGTGGTCATGGCCAGCCATTAAAACCTGTCCGGGATATGTTTTCATATTGTTGTTGAAAGCCTGAATTGACTCCATGTCCAAATGGTTGGTCGGGTGGTCCATAATTACTGTATTCGGGTGTTCAAGCATCATACGGGCAATCATGCAGCGCATTTTTTCGCCTCCTGAAAGCACTTTTGCACTCTTTTGTAAATCATCGCCTGAAAACAACATTTTGCCGAGATACTGGCGCAGAAAATTTTCGCTGGTATCGTGCGAATATTTACCCAGCCATTCGTAAAGTGTTTCGATTTTTGTAAAAAACTCAGAATTGTCGTTGGGCAGGTAAGCAGTTGAAATGGTCACACCCCATTCGAAAGTCCCGGTAGTTGGTTCCAGTTCGTTGTTGATTATTTTGAAAAAGGCAGTAACTGCACGATTTTCCTTGGCCAGAAATACCACTTTGTCGCCTTTTTCAATGGTAAATGATATATCTTTAAACAGCACTTCGCCATCCTGAATGTACGATAAGTTTTCAACAGTCAGTACTCGGTCGCCCGTGGCACGTTCCTGCTGGAAAATAATTCCCGGATAGCGGCGTGTTGAAGGTTCAATTTCTTCTATTTTAAGCTTTTCAAGCATTTTTTTGCGGCTGGTCGTTTGTTTCGACTTGGCAACGTTGGCACTGAAACGCTGAATAAATTCCTGTAATTCCTTTCGTTTTTCATCCGCCTTTTTATTGGCATTGGCAGCCTGACGCAATGCGAGCTGACTTGATTCGTACCAGAAAGTATAGTTTCCGGAGAAAGCACGGATTTTTCCGAAGTCGATGTCAACCACATCGGTACAAACATTGTCTAAAAAGTGACGGTCATGCGAAACAACAATCACAGTATTTTCACAATTGGCCAGGTAATTTTCGAGCCAAAGTACGGTTTCAAGGTCAAGGTCGTTGGTCGGCTCATCAAGAAGCAGGTTGTCAGGATTACCAAACAGTGCCTGAGCCAAAAGTACGCGAACTTTTTCCTTACCGTTCAGGTCCTTCATTAAAGTATAATGCATGTCTTCCCTGATACCCAGACCACTCAGCAGGTTGGCGGCGTCACTTTCGGCATTCCAGCCATTCATGTTCGCAAAATCGTCTTCAAGTTTGGCGGCCAAATGTCCATCTTCTTCCGTAAAATCGGCTTTGGCATAAAGGGCATCCTTTTCCCTCAAAACACGAAGCAGTTCGGTGTGACCCATCAGAACAGTATCGAGAACAGTGTATTCGTCAAAAGCATGGTGGTTCTGGTTTAGCACCGACAAACGTTCGCCCGGACCCATCAAAACTGAACCACGTGTTGCATCCAGATCTCCGGAAATTATCCGCAACAACGTTGACTTTCCGGCACCGTTGGCACCAATTACACCATAGCAGTTGCCAGGTGTGAACTTTAAATTAACATCCGAAAACAAAGGTTTTTTCCCGAACTGAATTGATAAATTTGAAACCGTAATCATAAGCGTTGTATTTTATTTCAGGGGCACAAAGGTAGAAATATCTGCACGAACCTGGGGAATTCTAAATTAATAAATTATTAAAAATCATCGATTTGTATTGTCCTTCCCCAATATTTTGTGAACTGGATTTGTTGGATGATTTTGAATCGAAATCTGCTGTATTTAAATAGTATGCTAATAACCCATTTGCATTTTCAATAAGTCTGATTCTTTTATCTTTAGTTTTAAAATATCCCAATATTGCTTACATAAATTCTGGTGTTCCTCATCATATTTATGACCTATCTCAGTTGCTTTTTTTACCCAATCCAAAGCTAATTCTGATTTCCCTTCCATCTCGCTGGCCATGGCCATATTAAAACAGGCTTTGGCGGCCAGTCTTCTTTTTTTTATTTCAGTTTTTGTTTTCCAGATTTCAGCAGCCTGCAACCATTTACCTTTCTGAGCAAATTCCTCAGCTTTTAGCATCGGCAGATTTTTTGAATGGTAGTAGGATCTGTCGACAATCTTCCAATTGGGTGAAATCTGTTCTGCAAGGCAAAGAGCAAGTTTGTTACATGCATCATTCAAATATCTGTCATCATAAACTGTTCTTCCTGAATTGAAGGTAATCACCTCATTCGACAATCGTAAGATAGTATCCTGTTTGAATACTGAGTATGCCGAATCATTTTTCCAGACGATTGACCAATCAATGTAAGCCATTGGATTTTTGTATTTATAGTTGGCAGCTCCTTCTTCTTTATTAAAAACGTTAACCGAATCAATGAATACAACCACGTTCGAGTTGGTATTGATAAAGAATTTCTCGATGTTTTTTTCACTGATTTTCTGTGATTCAGAAACGGTTATTCCATTAAGAAATTTGACATTATTAAACTGATTGTAACTTTTTAGGTTTTTGACGAGATACTCTGAGCAAAAAGAAGATATGATGTTTCTGTTTTTTAGAAGATACGGGTACCGTTTGTCTTTTGCCACAGGATTAAAAACCAGGATGGAATCATTTCCTTTTTCTGTTCTGTTGGCAATGACTATAGTGCTGTTGGAAATTGGAATGTAAAAGCGACCAGGCATTAATACTTCTATCTGAACATTGATGAGTTTTTCCTGAACAACGCATGAACTCAGGATCAAAAGGATTCCAACAAAAAAGATGGTTGATTTTTGCGGAGCCATCGTTCCAAATTTTTTTTTAAAGCTGAAAAATTAAGAGTTTATAGTGAATTAATCTTCATCGAAAGCCCACGTTGCCTTATTACTTCATAAATCAATAATCCTGATGCAACCGAAACATTGAGCGATTCGATTTTTCCGAGTATTGGAATTTTAACCTGTTCGTCGGCAAGTGCAAGTAGTCGCTGGTCGATACCGGTATCTTCAGAACCTAGAATAATCGCAATTGGTCCGGTAAGATCGGCATTGGTATAAACAGCGGTCGATTTTTCGGTGGCTGCAATCAGTTTTAATCCTGAATCTTTCAGGAACGAAATGGTTTCCTTCAGGCTGCGGGTGCGGCAAACAGGAACCAAATGCAAAGCTCCTGCAGAAGTTTTAACCGCATCGGCATTGATCCGGGCTGAACCTTTATCAGGAATTACAATGGCATTCACTCCTGCACATTCTGCCGAGCGAACAATGGCGCCAAAGTTGCGCACATCGGTCACCTGATCGAGCACAAGCACCAACGGAGTTTTACCTTCTTCGTATATTGCCGGAATAATATCTTCAATCCGCTGCAAGGCAACGGGCGAAATGAAAGCCAGCACACCCTGATGATTTTTGCGCGATATCCGGTTAATCTTTTCAATCGGCACATACTGAAATGCAATTTGACGAATGCGAATCAGGTCGAACATTTCTTTGAACAAATCACCAATCAATCCTTTTTTAATCAGGACTTTGTCAATTTCTTTTCCGGCCTGAATGGCTTCGATAACGGCGCGGATGCCAAAGATCAGATCGTCGGCTGGTTTATTTTCTTTGTTGTCGTACATGTCCTTAATATTGATGGTTGATGAGTTATTATTTTTGTTTACTGCGACTGAACACTACCTGCTTTTTTACCAGGTCTTTATCCTTGAAATTTCTTCCAGTTCGTGGTTCAACACTTCCCATTCATACATTCTGTGTTCCAGATCCTTTTTCATCCGGTCGTATTTTGTGAAAATTCCCGGATCGTTCCCATTTGAATCAGCCAACAACTTATCCATTTTTACGATATCGTTTTCCAAATCAGCAATTTGCTTCTCTGTTCTTTCAATACTCTTTTCAATGCGGCTGAGGTTTTTATTGATTTCTTTTCGTTCTTCGAAGCTAACTTTTTCAACTTCCTCCGTTTTTTGCACTTTAACTTCCTGATTCGATGAGATATCCTTTTTCTCCAATTCCTTCATCGATTCAATTTTCTTCCGGCGCAGGAAATCGTAAATGCCGCCAATATGTTGTTTTACCTTCTTGTCTTTGAATTCATACACGCAGTTTACCAATCCTTCCAGAAATTCGCGATCATGCGATACCACGATCACCGTTCCGTCGTAATCAATCAGCGCCTGCTTCAGGATTTCCTTCGAACGAATATCAAGGTGGTTAGTCGGCTCATCGAGCACCAGCAAATTTACAGGTTCGAGCATCAGTTTCACCATTGCCAGGCGCGAGCGTTCTCCTCCTGAAAGCACCTGCACTTTTTTATCGGCATCCTCGCCCGAAAACATGAAACCGCCAAGAATACTGCGTATTCTAGTCCTGATTTCACCCACAGCAATCAGATCGATGGTCTCAAAAACAGTCAGATCCGGATTTAACCTTTTGGCCTGATCCTGTGCATAATAGCCAATTTTGACGTTGTGCCCCATCTTTAGTTCGCCATCGTATTCGAGTTCGTTCAAAATAACCCGTGCAAGTGTGGTTTTTCCTTCTCCATTTTTCCCGACAAAGGCAACCTTTTCTCCCCGCTCAATGATGATGTCAATCTTATTGAGCACATTCAGCTTTCCGTAGCTTTTTGAAAGCTCTTTGGCTTCGGCAACTATGGTTCCGGAGCGCAATGCCGGTGGAAATTTTATCCTGAGCGCTGAATTATCCTCATCGTCAACTTCTAAACGTTCCAGACGATCGAGCGCTTTTATACGCGATTGCACCTGAACCGCCTTGGTAGCCTGATAACGGAAACGCGCGATAAAGCTTTCTGTATCTTCAATCATTTTCTGCTGATTGACATAGGCAGCCATTTGCTGTTCTTTTAGGTCTTTACGCAAAACCAGGTATCTCGAATAATTTGATTTGAAATCGTAAATGCGACCGAGTGTAATTTCGATGGTACGGTTGGTAACTGCATCCAGAAAAGCCCTGTCGTGAGAAACAAGCACCACTGCCCCATTGTAACTTTTCAGAAAATCTTCCAACCACTGAATCGACTCAATGTCAAGGTGATTCGTAGGTTCATCCAGCAAAAACACATCCGGACGTTTCAGTAATATTTTTGCCAGTTCGATGCGCATACGCCATCCACCGCTGAACTCGGAAGTTTGCCGGGTAAAATCCGATCGTAAAAAGCCAAGTCCTATCAGTGTTCTTTCAACTTCGGCTTCAAAATTATTGCCGCCAAGCATGTGAAAACGCTCATTGAATTCGGTGACGTGATCGAGTAAGCGATGATATTCTTCTGATTCGTAATCGGTGCGTGTGGCTATTGCATGGTTGATTTCTTCGATGCGGCGTTCCAAAGCCAGAATTTCCTCGAACGAAGTAACTGCTTCTTCAAAAACGGTCCGTCCGTCAATAATCTCCATGTGCTGAGGCAAATAGCCAAGACGAACATCTGTAGGAACCGAAACGACTCCGCTACTCGGCAATTGATGTCCTGCCAGAATTTTCAGAAGTGTTGATTTTCCAGCTCCGTTTTTGCCCACCAGACCAATTCTGTCTTTGGGACTCACCAACAATGAAATACCTTTAAATAACTCGAACCCGCCAAAACTAACCACCAATTGATCAACCGAAATCATAACTAATAAAATTGAGGGTGCAAAGATAGAAAAAAAAGAGGCTCCTTATCTTCTCGTAAAAACTACACTTTTCAATCAGCGGTGATGCATTTCAGTATTTGTGTCACCGCTATGCGGCTCAAATATCGGTCTGCTATCATTTTACTACCATACTTACAGTGCTACGCACCTAAAAAGCTGGCTGAGAATGATTTGCAGATTAATTATTTATAAAAAAAAATAAAAAGTCGCATTACAATGATATTCAGGCAGGATCTATAAAGGCGGAGAACCAGAAAAAATTTCGATTCAACAATACCAATTCTTCAGCACCTTTGACTTTTCCTTCGCCTTCTGATATTTTGATTACTTTTGCTGAAAATTTTACAAATCATGGGAAGAGGCCGGAAAGTAAAGCCGTTTTTGGAAGGTGTTTTAATCACCGATATTGGTTCTGAAGGTAAAGCAATTGCACGTGTGAATGATATAGTCGTGTTTACCACGCATGTTATTCCAGGCGATGTGGTTGATTTGCAGGTGACTAAAAAGCGAACCAAATACATGGAAGCCCGCGTGACCCGTGTTATTACTGAATCGCCTGACCGTGTTCCGGCTTTTTG
>CAMDGL010000160.1 GCA_945897845.1 Chitinophaga pinensis
TTGTGTACCTCCCGAAGGAGCATCATACCATTTAATATTTTCACCCGAAACTGTCAGGTTTGATATTTTCGGTGCCTGGGCCAGTAAACTGACTGATGTGAGCAGAAGTGCGAAAATAAGCAGGTAGGTTTTCATAGTTATCAATTTAATATACCATTTAAGGTAGTATTTTGATTTATTTCTGTTTTTTGTTAAAGCATATACTTTGACTTTTTCATTTAAGCTTAACTATTTCTATTTCCTTTTAAATGCTCAAAGCCTATTCAATCCTTTTCCATTTCCCCCACCTTAAAAAATCTTTACTTTCTCAGGGGTTTGTCATCGTCACCAATACAGCTAAGCGTTGGGTGCTTTCTATACCGTTAACAGTCTGGCTCGCGTAATAATAGGTATTATTTTGCAACTGTGTTGAAGTTGCCAGTTCTGTACCTTCGGTTGCAGCAGAATACCATTTTATTCCCGTGCCGGTAGCCTGCAAATTTGCTACGGTAGGGCGTGGGTTAACTACAATATTTATGGAAGCACACCCTGCACTGAATTGCGAATTGTTGTAATTCCGGGCGTAATAGGTGGTGGTTGTCGAAGGAGTTACGGTTAAGGTATTTCCTGTAGCCGGTGAAGTGGCAGTGCCACCGCAACTGCCGGTATACCAGTGCACTGTTCCCTCAGCTCCATTGGCGGTGAGTGTAGTGCTGGCGCCGTTGCAAAGGATGTTATAACTGGCTGTAACTGAGGTGGGATTGGCAGGAGCAATAGAGGCTGAAGCCGGATATCCATACCAGGTTCCGTTGGTGGATAAAAAGAATCTTCCATTGGCATAAGCAAAGCCATAGGAGCCTGGTGCCGGCGCTGAGGCCGGCAAGGTATAATAATAAGTGTATGAACCTCCCGAAATACTGTATAAGTAAACTATTCTATTGGTGGCATCGTAAAAACCAACTTCCTGACCCGAAATACCGGTATAAATCATGTGGGTGCTGTTAAAGGTCACTCCACCGGGGATGGTGATATTTACTGTTCCAAGCGAACTACCACTTGAATTGTATCTTGAAAAAGAAGTACTGCCGGCATAAAATAATATTTCGCCATTGTTTGAATTGCGGATACCACCTAGCTGACCGCCCGGAAAACCATATGCTGTTGCAACCACATTTCCACTTAGGTTTCCACTTCCATCCATCGGGTAATATCCGACTGAACTAGTTCCGATATCATTTCCTTCCAATCTGGAATTAGTGGAATTATACCATAATCCACGGTTGTCAAAATTATGGGTTGAACTTGCAATAAAAGCACCTGAAGAAGAAAAAGTGGTTACCGGAGAATTGGAGCCGCCTCCGGCCGAGGCATAATACCTGCTATATCCCGGATGCCAGGCAACCGACATGGGGGTGCTGCTTGCAGAAAGGGTAATATCTGAAGCGGAGATAGTGGTTTGTGCTTCAGTCCTGCCAAAAGAAAAAGTCAAGCAGAGCACAAGCGTTGCCTTTGCAAAGCTGAATCCCTTATAAAAAGAGATTAAATTGATTGGTGTAAAGTTTTTCAAAATCCGACAATTATTAGTTTATATTTTTTAGACAATTACCCTATTGCATAGCCTCGCTTGATTCAACAGGGTAAATTTTTCAACTTTCATTTTCACTCTCTCAGGGATTCGACATCGTCAACAATACATCCAGCCGTGTTGCGCTTTCTACTCCGGTTACAGTCTGGCTTGAATAGTAATGCGAATTATTGTCCAATCAATTCTGTTTGTATCATCCTTCCTGTTCAGCCTCGCACAATTGTATAAATAATTGGAATTTAGCCAAACTTGATTTAATTTCTAAATTTTGCTAAATCTACGACTGATATACAGGCTTTTATATAGGGAAAAACCTGATTTTTTGTTCAAAACACCTGATATTAATATTCAGAATATCTGATATGACACTTCAGGTTTACCGATATTCAACTTCAGTAATACTGATATAAAACTTCAGTAAAACTGATAAGACACGGGATTACTTATAATTTTCAAAGAAAATCAGCATTGTCTTCAAATTAAAATTCTGATTCTTTTTCTTGCTGTTTCAAAAAACATATCTTTAATGCGTGAATACATAAAATTAAAAAGGAACGTTTTGACAATTCCATTTTTGGAAATTGAAAACAAACGGTTTCTTAATAACAAAAGACGCCCCATTCAGCAAACAAGTATGAATTCAGTAAAGAACATCTTGGTAATTGACGATGTAGATAGTAATCGTTTACTTATTGAATCTATTCTGAATATTAGTCACCCCGAATACAAAATTTTACATGCTGAAACCGGCCAGGAAGGCATTGAAATAGCACAATCGCAATTACCACAAGTCATCCTACTCGATATTTTCATGCCCGACATGGATGGTTTTGAAACATGCAAAATAATCAAATCGAACAAAGCGACCGAAAATATACCTGTTTTAATGGTATCTGCAGGTGCATACAATTCTGTAATTCGGGTAGATGGGCTCAAATCAGGAGCGGATGCTATTATTTCAAAACCATTTAATACACAGGAATTTATTGCGTTGGTAAATGTGATGATCCGCATTAAAAGAGCTGAAGATAAACTTAGAAATCAAAATCAGGAACTTGATATATATATTAAAAAGCAAATCAAAAAGTTTCATCATGAAGAGGATCGATTCTTGCAAATTTCGGATTATGCGCTCGAGTTTTTTTGGGAGATCGATACCAATGGGCAAATTACCTATTCAAGTCCGGTTTTATATCAAATTGTAGGATATAAGCCTGAAGAGATTGTCGATACGATGAATATTTTCACTTTCGAAGCTTTTGGGGGAAATCATTCTTCGATGAAAAAACTCAAAAATAATTTTAAGCTGGCAAGTCTTTTTAAAGATGAACGATTGATTTTCAAGCATCGGAACGGGAAAAAAGTATGGATATCGGCAAGTGGATTTCCAATAAGAGACAATGAAAACAAACTGATCGGTTTTAGAGGTGTCTGTCAGGATATATCAGATCGTGTTAAAGCGGAAACAGATCTTCAGAAAAGCCTTGTGAAAATAAAAGAATATCAGTTCAAACTAAAAAAATTGAATTCCGAATTATCAATTACCGAAGAAAAAGAAAGGAGACGGATAGCCGAATTCCTGCATGACGGGCTTAGTCAAATCCTATCACTGGTCCAAATAAAACTCACATCACTGCTCAATTCCGAACAACTTCCAAAAACTGATATCACCATCCGTGAATCAGTAAAGTTGATACACAATGCAATTTCAGAAACCAGATCTTTGACCTATGATCTCAGTCCGCCGATCTTATATGAACTTGGGCTTATCCCGGCCATCAAATGGAAATTAGAACAGACCGAAAATAAATACAATATTTCCACCTCTATTAAATGCAGCGATCACTCGCTTGAAATAAATACTGACATTCGGGTTTTGTTGTATCGCATTGTATCGGAGCTAATTACAAATGTCATCAAACATGCAAATGCTGATCTGATTAAAATAGAAATATATAAAGATCAGCGCTATTTATATATTTCAGTATTTGATAACGGACAAGGATTTAATTGCATTGCCAGAACTAAAACGGGTGAAGATGGTGGTTTTGGACTGTTTAGCATCAGGGAACGTTTAGACACTATACAAGGATTCTTAATTTATGAATCGGAAAACAGAATTGGAACTAACGCGATTGTACAAATCCCAATATAATACAAAACAAAATGCCGATAAGAATCATTATTGCTGACGACCACAGATTATTCAGGGAAGGTCTGGTCAATCTTTTATCCGAATCAAAGGACATTGAAATCGTTGCACAGGCAGAGGATGGCAGAGACGTTGTTTTAAAAGCCAAAGAATTTAATCCACAAGTTGTTATTATGGATATTGGAATGCCAATAATAAATGGAGTTGAAGCCACAAGGCAATTGTTAAAAGAATTGCCCTCGGCTAAAGTCATAGCACTTTCAATGCATTCCGACAAACAATACATCAAAGGAATGTTGGAAGCTGGTGCATCAGGTTATTTGTTTAAAAACTGTGCTTATGACGAATTAATCGAAGCAATCCATACGGTTAATTCCGGAAAAAAATATCTGAGTGATGTGATTACTGAAATAATGATTCAGGATTATCTTGGGAAAGAAGAAAACAATCCGGAGTCGGATGCTGAGTTAACTGAAAGAGAATCGGAAATATTAAAACTAATCGCAGAGGGAGTTCCAACCAGTGAAATTTCGGAACTTTTATTTGTGAGTGTAAAAACAATTGGCACACACAAACAACATCTACTTGAAAAACTTAACCTTAAAACATCGACCGATTTGGTTAAATATGCTATTAAGAAAGGAATAGTTTCATTGGATTAAAAAGGATGATATAACCTTCATCCATCATTTAAAGTATAAAATATTAAAACTTATACCTTAATATTATTCGGTCAGGTCAAATTCCTGCATTTTTAACCCTCGACAAAATTGAAGTTTTGCAATTCATGGCATTAATTCTTACAATTGAAAGCACTGAGAACGAGAAAGATTTAATATCCATTATTGAAGGTTCCTTTCCTGATTCTATAATCATTTCGGCCAACGAAAGCCATACAGGTATTGAGTTAGCCATTGAAAGTTATCCTGATGTCATTATTTTGGGGACTTTCACTGACAATGCTGAGCAGATTGAATTTTGCAGCAAGATCAAAAAAGATGAACTACTTCAGGTTATCCCGTTAATTTTCCTGATAACCAACCCTGAGAATACTACTATCCGCCGGGAAGCGCTAAAAGCCGGAGCAGATGCATTGATCTCCTGTCCATTGGATGACCTGGAATTGACTGCCCTAATCAGGTTAGTTGTAAAAACAAAAAAACAACCAAACACACTAACCTCCGTTGAAGAAGAAGCCAATTTTCGTTTTTATTCCGAAAAATCGTTGGAGAACAGGTCATTTTTTGCTGGAAAAGATGTTTTGAAATTGGTTCACGAACTCGAGTTGCACCAAATTGAATTGGAATTACAGAATGAAGAGTTACTGATTGCAAAAAAAAGAGAAGCTGAATTGGCTTCCGAAAAATATGTTCAGTTATACGATTTTGCACCGACAGGCTATTTCACATTTTCAAGGAACGGTGAAATAGTCGACGTAAACCCCAGTGGGGCAAAAACATTGGGCAAAGATCGGTCACACCTTAAGAACAGTCATTTTATTTTATTCGTTTCAGAAAATACAAAGGCAAGATTTAATCAGTTCCTGCACAATGTATTTACAAGCCAATTAAAACAAGACTGCGAAATAGAACTTGTTACTGCCGAAAACCTGACAACCTATATTCACCTTACCGGCATAATGGACGAAGGTGGAGATTTATGCAATGTAAACTTATTAGACATATCTGAAACAAAACGTGCAGAAAAACTTATTAAAGATAACAATTCGAGACTTGAATTAGCCATGCAATCGGCAAAGCAGGCCTGGTGGAGCATGGATATCAAGACCGGTAACATAACTTTCGACAAGTGCAAAGCAGAAATGCTCGGTTATCCGCCAGAAATATTGAAACATTACAGTGATTATATGGCATTGATTCATCCTGACGATTCAAAAAAAGTCAAGGATGCCATGCGCAGCTATTTGACTGGATTATCAGATAAATATGAAGCAGAATACCGTATATTAAACCAAACCAATACCTATTTTTGGTTCCATGATATTGGTGCTGTTGAGAAAAGAGATAACAATGGGAATCCTTTGTCAATAGCAGGAATTGTAACTGACATAACCGGGCGTAAAAAGACAGAAGCAAAACTTCGCAAAAGTGAAGCAAATATACTATCAGCAGTCAAAGCTGTAGGTTTGCATTTCTACGAAGAAGAAAGATTTGGATCTGATCGTAAATATTCTTTTTCAGACAAAAAAACCATTTCCCTCATGGGCTTGTCCAATGTCCAGAATAATCGCATTTATGATTTTTGGCAGGAACATATCCATCCCGATGATTTGCAGGATGTATTAACAAATCAGGCACTGGGTTTTGAAAAGGGATTAATAGATATTGTTAGCATGGAGTATCGTTACTTTAACGATGAACAGGGAATGATATGGATACATCATATAATTCATGCATTGGAACGTGATAAGTCAGGTCAAATACTTCATCTGGTAGGTGCGATTCAGGATATCACTGAACAAAAAAAGGTCGAACTGAAACTGAGAAAAAGCGAAGAAAAATTCAGAAGCATTTTTAATACGTTTCAGGATGCCTATTTACAAACAGATATAAATGGAAATTTTGTATTGGCAAGTCCATCGGCTGTCCGTATGTTTGGATTCGAATCGCCGGAAGAAATTATTGGCACTTCGGCGGCAGAACTTTATGCCAATGTCAGCGATAGTGAAAAGATACTTAAAAAGCTAAATGTCAATGGAAAGATAACCGATTACATCGTTGAGGGCAAACAAAGGAACGGAATCAGATTCTGGATTTCCATGAATGTTCAATTCACTTATGAAAGTGGAAATATAACAGGTACAATGGGTGTAATTCGCGACATCACAGAACGTATAAAACACGAAGACAAGATAAATACTTTAACAACAGCAGTTGAGCAAAGCCAGCTATCAATAGTAATAACAGACATTAACGGAAATATTGAATATATAAATCCTAAGTTTTCGCAGATTACCGGATATAGTAGCGAGGAGGCAATTGGCAAAAATCTAAGTTTAATCAAATCAGGAACTACCCCGGATGTAGATTACCAACAATTATGGGAAACAATTTCATCGGGTCGAAACTGGAAAGGTGAATTTGTCAATCGAAAAAAAAATGGTGAATTCTTTTACCAGCTTGCATCAATTTCTCCGGTGATTGACCAAAATAATCAGATCAACCATTACATTGCGATAATGGAAGACATTACAAATCAAAAACAGGCGACCGAAAAAATTCGTATGTTGAGCACAGTTGTCGAACAAAGTCCAATCATGATCGTGATTACAAACGATCAGTACATCACTGAATATGCCAACAAAGAATACATTGAATTTACTCAATATAGCCTGGAAGAAATAATCGGAATGATTCCCTTTGGTTTAAACCCGCAAAACTGGCTGCCGGAAAGTTTTGTAAGGATGCAAAAAATGATTAAGCGAGGTGAGGTTTGGCAAGTAAATTTGTTAAACCATAAAAAAGACGGCACTAACTTTCACGAAAACCTCACTATATTCCCATTGCAGGACGGCAATCACAAAATCACCAATTACATACTGATAAAGGAAGACATTACAGAAAAGAAACAATTGATTGACGATTTGATCAACGCTAAAGAAAAAGCGGAAGAATCAGACAGGTTAAAAACCTCCTTTCTGGCAAATATGAGCCACGAAATCCGTACTCCACTGAACAGCATTATTGGATTTTCCGAACTTCTGATAGAACATGATTTAAAACCTGAACAACAAACAAAATTTATCTTGAATATAAAAAATAGTGGCGATGCACTGCTCTCGATTATTAGTGATATTTTGGATATTTCAATGATTGAAACCGGCCAGGTAAAGCTGACAAATCATCGTTTTTCCATCAATAATTTGATTGCAGATATTTACCATGAATACACCTATAAAATAGAAGAAAAAGGAATTGAACTCCGATTAAACATATACGATCCGACAATGACTATTTTTATAGATAGTGATGAATCAAGAATCAGGCAGATATTGACAAACTTTATAAATAACTCCTTCAAATTTACAAAGAAGGGTTTCATTGAAATAGGACTTATAAAAGTATCCGGAGGTGTTCAAATATATGTAAAAGATACAGGAATAGGAATACCGAATGAATCACACAAAATAATTTTTGAACGTTTCCAACAGTTAGAAACAACCCATACACGTAAATATTGCGGCAACGGCATTGGATTAACCATCTCAAGACAATTGGCGGACTTGTTGGGCGGTAAAATCTGGATGGAATCAGAACCTGGGAAAGGTTCAACATTTTATTTATCCTTGAATACGGAACAAAATACGTAATAAAATGAAATCTAAGATTGGTAAATAATTATCAGTAATCTTTATTGTCAAATAATTAACAAGGCAAGATTTTTATTTATGAACACTCATTGATCCAGTTTGAAATATCTTGGTTTTTCAAAAAATAGATAAGACCACAAAATCAATGTTTTGTGATCTTATGATTGGGGTGGTTCCCAATTTTGTCGGGGTGGCCGGATTTGAACCGACGACCTCGTCGTCCCGAACGACGCGCGCTACCAAGCTGCGCTACACCCCGAAAAATAGAATTTATAGTTCTAACTAATTGATTTACAATTCACACTTTTTCAATAAATCTTTATTTTTTTGAAATTCCTTTAAGATATATTTAAGATGATTAAAATATTATCCGTAGGTTTAGGATTGAAAAATCAATAAAATCAATGAACTATGAAATCAGCCGCAAAGATAATCATTTGGAGCCAAGAAACAAAAATAGGCTCAAATTTATATTCTGTTAAAATCAGAATCAAAGAAGGCGCAAAGTATAGATATATTGCTTTACCATTCTATTTAACAGGTTCAGAGAAAAATAAGTTCGTAAATGATAAAGGTGATTTATTGCCATCATTCAAAAACTATGAAAAAATTCAAACTCAATTTCAAATTGAACTTAAAAAGTTAAATATTACTGATCCAAATAAAATAACTCAACCGATAGTTTATAAAACAAATTCATTTTCA
>CAMDGL010000161.1 GCA_945897845.1 Chitinophaga pinensis
GAACCAGATAGAAATTCTTTGGCGTAGAATTAAATATCAATGGCTCCCTTTTGATGCCTATCTCTGTTTTCAAAATCTCAAAGAACGATTGTCGTTTGTGCTAAAGAATTTTGGTAAATTATACGACATTATATTTTAACCAGTACTTATAAATTTCCACAAAAAAATAGTTATTTATTTTTCGACTAAAAAACTACTTTTACGGAGTTGCATTAAACTACCAGTCCTAAAACCTAACTTACTCTCATTGTATGATAAGGTCAATTGTTTTATTGTTCGCCTTTCTCTTTTTATCTCACGATTTGTATTCTATCTCCAGGCTTCAATTCAGAAATATTGGGTTTAAGGAAGGGCTGAACAACATGAACATTTCAGCAATTACACAGGATAAGCTTGGTTATATCTGGGTGGCTACAATGGGAGGTGTAAGTCGTTACAATGGCTACGAATTCAAACATTACTATTTCGATTCAAGCAATCCTGAATCACTCGGTTCCAATCACGTTTCTTCTATTTTTTGTGCTTCCGACGGGCTGATTTATATTGGTACCGCCATTGGGCTCGATTGCTACGATAACCGAATCGATAAAATGCTAAAACCGTTTCCGGATTTACGACTTAGAGTCATGAAAATAGTGGAATACAAGGGCTTTATTTATTTGGGTACAGTTGCCGGGCTTTATCGTTTTAGTATGGAAACGAAACAACTGGAAGAGCTTGGCGGTAATTTGGCAGAAAAGCCGATGATTAATAATCTGTTGTTTGACAAGAATGGAAATTTATGGTGTGCGCTGGACAATGGCAAAGGGTTTGCCGTTTATGATTTAGGTACCGACCGGTTCGATATTTGCCAGAACGAGACGCAACTTCCCGTAATGGATTACAATACCATCAGAACATTTTTTCAGGTTACTGAGAATGTAATGTTGCTCGGAACAAAAGGCGGCATTAGTTTTTTTGATTTGAAGAGCCGAAAATTTATTGAACACAGTGATTTCGCTATCCTAAAATCATCACTGGCCGGTTACGATGTTCTTTTTATGTTGGAAAAAGAACCTTCGATCTATTGGATCGGTACATTACAGTCTGGATTCTTTATCTACGATAAAGCACGAAATACGGTCACCCGGCTTTTAAAAGAGGATGAATTTTCTGAGATTCATTCGAACTACTACATGAATTATTTTATTGATAAAACAGGGAATATATGGCTGGGAACTTTTAATGCAGGCATGGATGTTTGGTTCAATCAGGCCAGAAATTTTAATTTTGACGTATCATTAAATAATCTGACACGAAATAAGTTTATAACTTCCATTGCCAGCGATCAGGATAATAACCTGATCATTGCCACAAACGAAAATGGATTCTGGACTTATGATCCTGATAGCCATAAGCATCAATTATTTACAACAAGTAACAGTGAGTTGAAGCACAACATTCTCCGCACTGTTTTTGTGGATTCCGAAAATAAATACTGGGTAGGAGTTTATTTCGGGTTACAGATTTTTAATCCTGAAAATAAATCGTTTAAAACGATTCCGATTCCGGAACCGAACTTTGGAGCGGTGTCTTTTTTACAGTTTGGAAATCGGATTTTTGTGGGTACCGACGGTCAGGGATTATTGGTTTTTGACTTAGACGGTATTTTACTGAAACAATTTAAGGCGCAGGGCAATAATGTCCCGATGATGATCCAATTAAATGAATCGGAATTGTTTTTTGGTTGCTATGAAAGTGGATTGTTTGCGATGAATTTCGATACCTATGCTGTTCGGAAAATAGATTTGGCAGATGTAAAAAAATACCCCGGATTACTTTTCGCCATGACTGCCTATATGGATAAACAAGGGATTATTTGGGTTGGAACATACAATTATGGCATGTTTGCTTTCGATTTGAAAAACTCGAAGGTACGGAACATTACTATCAAAGACGGTTTACCCAGTACGGATGCCATAGGATTTGAGGAAGACGGGAATTCAAATTTGTGGGTGAGTACTTCCTACGGGTTAGTTAAGCTGAATAAAAATGATTTTAGCATCAAAACCTATTCGACCAATGAAGGTGTAAATAATTATCAGTTTCACGGAAGTGCTGTACACAAAGATAAACGGGGCATTATTTATTTTGGGGGTAATTCGGGTTTGACTTATTTTAATCCGGCAGAGATATTGGTTGAACCCAGCAATGCTCCACATGTTGTGCTCGAAAATTTGTATGTTCAGAATTTAGTGGTTAATCCATCCGAAAAAAATAGTACTCTTATTAAAAGTCTCCCTTTTACAAAGCAAATTGATTTAACTCATAAAGATCAGATTTTTAGTGTCGATTTTGTGTCGTTCGATTATTTGTCGCCCGAGAAGGTCCGGTATTTTTATATGCTTGAGGGTTTTGATAAAGATTGGTACAGTGTTGGAACACAGCGCAGGGTCTCCTATTCAAATCTGCCCAGAGGAAATTATGTGTTTCGGGTAAAATCGGTTAATCATGCCGGAATTAAATCAGAAAATGAGGCAGAATTGATGATTGAAGTGAAACCGGCACCCTGGTTTTCGTACACGGCCTGGACTATTTATGTTGCTATAATGGCAGCAATCGCTTATGTTGTTTTCAGCCTTCGAATAAAAGCTTTCGTATATAAAAAGAACCTTGAAATTGAGCATTCCGAGCATTTGCGTGAGCATGAGATTAATGTTATGAAACAAAAATTTTTCACCAATATTTCGCACGAGCTACGCACTCCGCTTACCTTGATTTATGGATTGGTTACCCAACTTTCGGGGCAGGAAAAATTGAGCCCGAAAGTGAGGGAGTTCGCACAAAGTCTTGATGTTAATGTGACCCGGCTTTTAAAATTGATCAATCAGTTACTTGCTTATAAAAAGCTGGAAGGAGAGACTCTTTCGTTGTGGCTCGACAAAGGAAATCTGAATGAATCGATTCAAAGGATACTCGAACTTTTTAATTTCTATGCCAAAGAAAAAGAAATCAGGATCGATTTTCTGGAAGACAATAGCTTCGAATTTTGGTTCGACTACGATAAATTGGAAAAGATATTGAGTAATCTGCTGTCGAATTCGGTCAAACACTCACAAAAAGGGAGTAGGATAGAGGTGGCTGTCAGAAAGATAACTCTGAGAGATGCAGAAACTTTATATAATCAGAAGTTTGATGTTCGGGTATCTGATTACGTAGAAATTAGTGTAACCGACAATGGTCCTGGTATTGACGAAAAAGATTGGAGTACCATTTTTGACCGCTATAAACAGGTAGATATCGACGGCAAGCAACGTCCCGACTATTCGGGAACCGGCATTGGCTTGAACTTTACCCGTTCGCTGGTAGAACTTCACAAAGGAAAAATCAGAATGGAAAGTAAGCTTGGACAGGGTACCACCTTCGCGTTTATTCTTCCTCTTGATAGTTCTGTTTTCGAATTAAAAGATTTTTCTAAGGCCAGCTCGTCCATAATTTCTGAAAGTAAAGATGTTTTGTATCAAAGTACTGAAATGGAAATGCCTGGTGAAGTGGTCATTCGTGCTGATTTTGAAAAAACAGTGCTTGTTGTGGAAGACGATCCACAACTAAATAGTTTTCTGGTGGATGTTCTGAAGAATTATTACAAAACGATTAATGCCCATGATGGCGAAAAGGGACTGAAAATGGTCAGGCAAGAACTTCCTGATTTGGTTATTTCGGATATCATGATGCCCAAAAAGGATGGATACGAATTAACAAAAGCCATCAAAGAAAGCGGGGATCTTTGCCATATTCCGGTAATATTACTTACAGCCAGGACCGAAACTGCCAGCCAGATAGAAGGAATGCAGTCGGGTGCAGATTTGTATGTAGCAAAACCATTTAACATCGATTTTCTGCTGGCGGCCATCGATGCTCAACTAAAAAATCGCAAAAGGATACAGGATATTTTCATGAACGGACAAATGCCGCGTTTGGATAGTTCCGAAATTAATCAGCTCGACGTTCAGTTCCTCACAAAAATGAATGTATTTCTGGAAGAACAAATGGCAAATCCTGATATGGATATTCAGCTACTGTCGCAAAACATGAACCTTAGCCGTTCCGCATTTTACCGGAAGTTTATGAACCTGACCAAACTTTCGCCAATCGCTTACATTAAAAAATACCGGATCAATAAATCGGTTGAATTTATGAATTCGGGCAAATACACCTTAACCGAAATTGGAGAAATGACTGGTTTCGGATCTCCTTCCTATTTCTCTACTGCCTTTAAGCAAGAAAAAGGAATCAGCCCACGCGAATTCGTCAACAAGATGAAAGATAATATCCCGCCAAAGTTATAAGTAAAATGATTTACTATCTGACAGACAGTGTTTTGTGAAAATTATATTTTTCACTTCTGAAATTCAACACCCCCATTTTGAGACGATTTTAAAAGTATCAGGTCAGAAAACGAATGTTAATATTAGTTAAGATTTTGAATATTTGAAGTGTTGAATTATTCTCAAAACTTACTAATGTAAAACTTGCTTATGAAAAGACAGAAAGTGAAGTTCTGGCAAAAGATGCTTTTATTTGGTGCGCTTCTGCTGTTTAGCCACCAGATGTTTTCCCAGGTAAGAGGGAAAGTGTCAGACGCCAGCGGGATCTCAATCCCTGGGGTGACCATTATTGAAAAAGGTACTAATAATGGTGTTATTTCCGATTCTGGCGGAAGGTACGAAATTAGAGTATCTAATCAGCAAACGGCTATTTTGGTTTTCTCTTTTGTAGGACTGGAGGTGCAGGAAGTAGCTGTCACCGGAAAGACTACCGTTAATGTTACCTTAAAAGAATCAACTACTGCTATCGATGAAGTAGTAGTTGTAGGTTATGGTGAGCAGAAAAAAGGTACTGTTACCGGTGCTATCACTACAGTAACTGCCGATGAATTGGTAAAATCACCGACAGGTAGCATCACCACTGCTATGGCCGGGCGCTTGCCGGGATTGATTACCATGCAGCGTTCGGGTCTTCCCGGAGCAGAATCGCCGACATTGCGTATCCGAGGTGTCGGCACCTTAAATGGTGCTGATCCATTAGTCATTGTCGATGGTATTGAGCGTGCCTCAGGGTATGTACCTGCAGGGGAATCTTCTGCCAGTGGCGGAGTTAGCGGATACGAACAAATCAATCCCAACGACATCGAAAGTATCTCTATCTTAAAAGATGCTTCCGCCACAGCCGTTTATGGTGTGAGGGGTGCCAACGGGGTCATCATTATTACCACGAAAAAAGGTATTACCGGGAAACCCAAAATTGATGTCTCCGGAAATTTTGGTATGTCGACCCCTATCCGGTTAAGGAACAATGTTTCTTCCTACGATTGGGGATTTTACGCTAATGAAGGGAATGCCAACGATGGTGTTGCCCCCGCAATGAATAATGAAAAACTAAAGAATTACCTCTCGGGCGACAATCCCATTCTCTATCCAAGCCTCAATTACGTGGATTATATTCTTAATGATTGGGCACCGCGTCAGAACTATAACATTAGCATGAATGGCGGGACAAGTAATGTCCGCTATTTTGTTTCAGCCGGTTATCTCAATGAAGAAGGACTGGTTAAGAATCTGGATTTTGGTTTTGATCCCAATCATCATTACAACAGGTTAAACCTGCGTTCAAATATTGACATTGATTTTACAAATACACTGACAGGAACTGTTAATATCGATTCCAGAATTGAGAACCGTGGTGGACCGAATGCTCCATACGATGCCGCATTTTTCTGGAAAATGTCACAGGCCCAGCCATTTCTTTCACCGGGATTTGTAGATGGCAAATATATCTCCACCACTACCATGAGCGAAACTCCAATTATGCAATGGATATTGGGTGGTGGGAACTACCGTTCACTGCAAACCACAATGAACACGGTGTTTTCGTTGAAGCAGAAACTTGATTTTATCACACCCGGTTTATTCGTTCAGGGAAAATTTTCCTACGATAGCTGGTATGTCGAAAAACACACGCGTACCAAAACGTATGCAACCTATACCCCGATTGATCTAGGCGGAACTATTTATTTCAAGAGATCAGGGTCCGACAGCCAACTGAATTATAATCTGGACGGCAATAACCAATCCAATAAAATGAGGAAAAACTATCTGGAACTTTCGGTTAATTATGCCAGGAGTTTTGGCGGTCACTCCCTGACTGCACTGGCACTATACAACCAGTCAAAAAGCTTCTTTACGGAAGGCCAGAACCGCGATATTCCACGTTCTTACCTCGGATTTGTTTCCAGGGTCACTTACAGTTATTTAAATAAATACCTGGCTGAGTTTAATTTCGGATTAAACGGATCGGAGAATTTTCCTAAAGGTGACGGAAAAAGATTCGGCAAATTTCCGGCATTTTCTATTGGCTGGGTGGCTTCAGACGAAGCATTTCTCCAATCGGTCAGCATTATTGATCATTTAAAATTCAGGGCATCATACGGTATGGTTGGGAATGATCGTATAGGTGGTGAACGGTTTTTATATGTATCGGGTTCTTTTGTTAATATTCCCGGCTCTTATACCGTTTATCAGGGCTTGCCTACTTCTACCTCAAGTTACTTAGGCTTACAGGAAGGACGCATGGCCAATGAAGACATTACCTGGGAGGTTGCTGAAAAAATCAATCTGGGTATTGATTCAAAACTTTTCAACGACCGGCTCACATTTAATGTCGATTTATTTAAGGAAAACCGCAGCAATATCCTGACTTACATGGCAACCATCCCCTGGATGATGATGCCCAACATGCAGTACGGGGGTACCGGCTGGGCAAGCGGGAATGTTGCACCTCCTGCAAATTATGCAAAAGTTGAAAACAAGGGATATGAAATTGAGTTGGGTTGGGATTCCAAAATCGGGAAAGTCGGGTATTTTATCCAGGCTTCACTCACCCATGCTGAAAATAAGAGAACCAGAATATCAGAGGCAACTCAGTATTATCCTTGGCTTTACGGTCAGGGACAGAGCATTGGACAGTATTACGGTTTGGTTGCCGATGGGTACTACGACAGTTTCAGTGAAATCCATGATGTCAACAATCCCTTCTCTTCTTTTGGGAAGAATTCGATCCCGGGCGACATCAAATACAAGGATATTAATGGTGATATGAAAATTGATGCCAACGATGTGGTTCCTATTGGTTATTCCAATACACCGCTGAAAACTGCCAGCCTTAACCTTGGCTTTGATTACGCGGGATTTGATTTCTCCGTTTTGTTCCAGGCAGCAATGCAGGTTAGTTACCACCCTGCTGATGAGGCGCAGATCCAGTTTTACGGAGGAAATAATGCCTTCGACTGGGTTGAAAACCGATGGACACCTGAATCACGCGATGAAGCCACCTATCCGGTTCTTCATCAGTTGGCCTACAACTACAGTTCAAGCCATAGTTTCAGAACTTCCAGTTACTGGTTGAAAGATGCCTCCTATGTCAGATTAAAGAATCTGGAACTGGGGTACATCCTGCCAAAAAGCTTTACCAAAAGAATATCCATCAGTAATGCCCGGGTTTATCTTAACGGTCAGAATCTTTTTACCCTGGATAAACTCAAGTACTGGGATCCTGAATCGATCCAAAGCAGGTTGGTATTGCACCCAATCATGAAAACATATAACGTTGGCATTTCATTGACCTTTTAAACGATATACAAATGAAACAGATTAAAACAATAATACTGCCTATTTTATTTGCGGCATTAATTTCCACAGGTGGTTTAATAACCTCGTGTGAGAACTATCTGGATCAACCACCATCGGCAACCATGCCTATTGATACGGTGTTTTCCAACATTACGAATGCAGAACGGGTGCTGGCTACGGCCTATGCATTTATGCCCTACGGATTTCCTGCTGTTCAGACTGGTGCATGGTCGTATGCCTTGCAGATCTATTTCAGCCCGGTATCGAATATTTCCGATGAATCTGAGAATGCCTGGCCATCAGCATTTCACAATTCCTATTACAACGACGGGAAACTGGATCCAACTGTTATTTATCCTTTTTTGGAAGACAAATGGCTTATGAACTTTGAAGGAATCAGAAGTGCCTACCTGTTTATCGAAAATGTGGATAAAATCCCTGAACCGCGTCCTTCCCAGGAATACATTAACCGCTTAAAAGCTGAGGCAAGGGCAATTATCGGGATCAAGTATTTTGAAATGTTCAAACGGTACGGGGGAATGCCCTGGATGAACAAGGTATATTCACCCAACGACAATGTTGATTTCACCCGGTTGACAGTAGCACAAACGGTGGATTCGATCGCTGCTCTTTTAGACCGTGCAGCCAAGGATTTGCCTGCCAGGTTTGACGGACCTGATTTTGCCCGTGTGAATAAAGTTACTGTGCTGGGAACCAAGGCACGCTTGTATCTTTATGCTGCCAGTCCTTTGTTTAATTCAGCAGAACCTTACTTTCCGTATGGTAAAATTCAAACTATCTGTTATGGCAATGTTGACGTCAACAGATGGAAAAAGGCGGCAGATGCGGCCAAAGCTGCAATTGATCTGGCTGAAAGTAATGGATACAAACTGGTGAATACAGGCAACCCCGATGCAGACTACACAACAGCAGTGAAGTCATTCCCTCCGGAGAATACGGAGATCATCCAGGGAACGCGAAACATGAAGTCAATTTATGATGGGCAGGGAAACGGCAGGTGGAAACCCTACAGCAAGAAAAA
>CAMDGL010000162.1 GCA_945897845.1 Chitinophaga pinensis
GAAGGCGGTGTGATCGCGCATTTCAACTCATCGTGGGTGACACGCGTTCGCCGTGACGATTTACTCACGTTGCATGTGGATGGAACAAAAGGTTCGGCAGTGGCCGGTTTGCGCGAATGCTGGACCCAACACTACGGAAATACCCCAAAACCGGTTTGGAATCCGGATATTCCCAACCCGATCAACTTTTACGAAGGATGGTCGAAAGTTCCGGAGCAGGAAGTCTTTGACAATGCGTTCAAAGCTGAATGGGAATTGTTCCTGAAACATGTGGTGAAAGATGAACCCTTCCGCTGGAACTTGCTGGAAGGCGCAAAAGGGGTTCAACTGGCTGAAAAAGGTTTGGAAAGTTGGGCGAAACGCGCCTGGGTTAATGTCAGCCCCCTTCTTATTCCCCCACAGGGGGAAAGATTAGAAAATACCAAAAGCAGTTAGAGAATAGGCTCAAATTGATTACTAACATGCAAAAATATGGAAAGCAAAAAGTCCCCCTTCGGGGGATTTAGGGGGCTCCCAGTAGCATTTATAACCGGCGGAACCCGTGGAATTGGGCTGGGAATTGCCACCGAACTGGCAAAAGCCGGATTTGATTTGGCAGTAAACGGGATACGCGATGAGACCGCGGTAAAACCAGTACTCGAAGAATTGAGTAATTACGGAGTTCAGGTGATTTATGTGCGTGGAGATGTGTCGAAAAAGGATGATCGGCAACAGATGGTTGAGGCCGTTCAGGAGCGGGTTGGTAAGGTTAATGTATTGGTAAACAATGCGGGAATCGCTCCACCGGAGCGGAAAGATATTCTGGAAGCTACTGAAGAAAGTTTTGAATACGTGCTGAACGTAAACCTTCAGGGGCCGTATTTTCTGACACAACTGGTTGCCAATAAAATGATTGGGCAGAAAAAACAATTTCCTGAAGAATTCTTTTGCATCATCAATGTTTCATCGGTTTCGGCAACAGTGGCTTCGGTCAACCGTGGCGAATACTGTATCTCGAAGGCTGGAATTGCAATGGCAACCAAACTTTGGGCATCGCGGCTGGGCGAGTTTGATATTCCGGTTTATGAAATTCAACCCGGAGTAATCCGTACCGACATGACTTCCGGAGTTCAGGAAAAATACGACCGCTTGTTTAAGGAAGGAATGGCAATTCAGCAACGATGGGGAACGCCTTCAGATGTAGGTAAAGTTGCTGCTGCAATGGCTACCGGAAGTATGCCATATTCGACCGGGCAGGTTGTTCAAGTAGATGGAGGAATGACAATACCAAGGTTGTAACCTGTAATCGGATTGCCGAAATTTACTAGTTTATATCATTTTGAAATGACCGTTCAAATGATGTTTAATCCGTGCTAAAAGTAATTCTCTCCTGATCGGTTTGCTCAGATAGTCGTCACAACCTGTGTCCATTGCTTTTTGCTTGTCTTCATTGGTTGCATAAGCGGTTTGTGCAAATATTTTTATTTCCGGTTTTAGTTTCCTGATTTGCAAAATCGCCTCATATCCGGTGATATCGGGTAACCGAATGTCCATCAAAATAAGGTCAATTTCCTGTTGCCGGCATATCTCAACTGCCTTTCGGCCATAGCGGGTTTGGATGACATTATTATTTGTATCTGAAAGTATTTCGACTAAATATTCAGCATTAAACTCATCATCTTCCACAATCAAAATATTTAATCCCGGATAATTGACAGGTATTTCAGTTTCTTTTACTTCTGAAATTTCCTGTAATTGCTGACCAATCGAATTAAAAGGAATGGTGAAAAAGAAAGTACTTCCTTTTCCCGTTTCTGATTCGAGCCATATTTTTCCACCCAGCAGGTTCAATAATCCCTGAACGATGGAAAGACCAAGGCCTGTTCCACCATAAAAACGGGCGGTATCGTGACTGGCCTGCATAAAGCGGCTGAATATTTCGACATGTTTTTCTTTCGGAATACCGATTCCCGTGTCCGATACGTAAAAAGTAAAAATATTGGGTTCATAAATATTGCAGCCAACTTCTATTTTTCCGGAATGAGTAAATTTATTCGCATTCCCAATCAGGTTAATCAGTATTTGTTTCAGTTTTTCCTGATCGGACGTCACCTCCATCATTTTGATGTACCGTGAAACATCCAATTTGAATTCCAGATTATGTTTTTCGTTTTTCTTCCTGTATTCATCAAATAGTGTTTCAACAATGTCAAACAGATCATTCATTTTGAACTTTTTGGAATTGACAGGCAATTGCCCCGATTCGATTTTGGCAATATCCAGTATTCCACTGATGATTTCGAGGAGGTCTGTTCCTCGTTCTTTTATGATATTTGAGTATTTAATCAGTCGTTCTTCGTCACCGAAATATTCGGGAAGTAAATCAGAAAATCCTATAATCGCATTCATCGGTGTGCGGATTTCGTGGCTCATATTCTGTAAAAAAGCAGTTTTCAGCCGGTCACTCTCTTCTGCTTTTTCTTTGGCTTTTATGTATTCGTTTTGAATGAGCTTTAATTCGGTAATGTCAATACTAACACTCAGAGCGCCAATAACTTTTCCATCATCATCCCTCAAAGGATGAACGGTAAGAATGGCAGGAAAAAGTTCTCCTGATTTTCGGCAAAGTACAATTTCTTCCTTTCGGCTCACACCCAACCGTGTAAGGTCTTTCTTAATTGATGCCATAACATTTTCATAGTTTGGCAAATGCAGTACTTCAAGTGGTTGTCCAATAATTTCGGAAGCTTTATAGCCAAACATTTTCTCTGAACCGGGACTGAAACTGCGAATGATAAAACTTTCAGATAAATCGACGATGACAAACGACACATCTATTGCAGCATTAAAAACCGACCTGAGTTTTGTTTCGTTTTCAGCCAGGGCCCGCAAAATAACTTTTCGTTCAATGATCTCGTTGTTCAGGCTATTGTTGATTCTGGTCAGTTCTAAGGTCCTCTCATTTACACGTTTGTCAAGTTCCTGATTTAAACGATTCAATTCATTGAAGATGAAAATTTTATCAAGGCGTTCAGTAGCAAGTTTTGCAACCTGAAGGAGTAACATCAGCATTTTAGAAAACTGGTTATCGGCTTCCTTATTGTCCAGAAAAAGAAAATAAATATCAGGAGTGCTTTTTGCTATACATCTGATTATTAGTGCTTTTTGGGGCTGAAATTGATGTTCTTTAATCCTGAAGGAAAAATGATAAGACTCGAAATCATCTTTTTCCAGCATCAGAAAACTTTCATTCGGATGTACCTTCCCGGTAAATTCAGGAAACGACAATTGGATATCGCTGGTTTGAAATTCACCAAATGATGCATAAAAACTTATCACATTCAAACCGCTGTTTTTGTGCTCAAAACAAGCGCAGAAAGGAATGATTTTTAGTATCGAGATTCGTTCAAGTATCTGTTCGATTAGAAGAACGGGATTATCGGTTTGATAAATAAGTTCGGCAACGGTTCCGAAAAGCATTGAATCCTCCGCCTTTTCAGACAAAGCTGAATTTTCGGCTTCCAAAACATCAATTTTAGAAAGTAAATCGTTTAAATCAAGCTGCATAGCTTTGTTCTTTTAAAAATTGATTTAATATTTCAGCCAGCTTTTCAGGCTCGTCCAACTGTATTAAATGACCAGAATCTGGAATAACAACCAACTTACTGATAGAAATATCTGAATGCAGTTTTTTACTGATATTCGAACCCAGATAAACATCTGCATCGCCACGGATGATTAGTACCGGGGTTTTGATTTCCTTCAGCTGACTGGCAATTTCGATCAGGTTCTTATTGTCAAGACAAGCGGCGAAGTGCAGGAATGCTTTTCTTCCGGCTTTACTTTGCATTGGCTTAAAAAAATAGTCCATCAGTTCCGAGGTAACTTTTTCCTTATGAAACACTCCTCGCTGAACGATCAGTTTAAACATTCCCAAATCGAGTGTGGCCATAGCCAATTGCCTTATGATTGGCGTGCGCATGGCGATGATCGGCTGTACCGGCCAAAAATCGTAGGCAACAGTATTGATAAAAGTACTGGTAATTATTGCTTCAGGATACCTGACAGTAAAAATCTGGGCAATACCTCCGCCGACATCATGCCCAACAAAATGAACCTTTTGAATATTTAATGCATCAATAAATTCTTTCAGCAGTTCGGCCTGATGTTTTATGGAATAATCAACATCAACCGATTTATCGGAAGCGCCGCAACCGGGCAAATCAATTGCAATTACGTCGAAATCAGTTTTTAAAATATGAAATATATCGGACCAAATAAATGAGTAAGTTGTGATTCCATGAACAAAAAGAACGGCTTCTCCCTGACCTTCGCGGAAATAATTAATCTGACATCCGGTAACCTGGCATTTTTGTGGGTTGACCAATTCTTTCATTTTATTGAAGATTAGAGGTTAGTACAATTCGATAAATGTAATTGAAATTCCATTTGTCAATTAGAATTTGTAGAAAAAGATATCAACCATTTATTGTTTATTAAATTCCAAATGGAATAATTTGATGCGCTCCATATTACTGCTTTCTGTGTTTAGTCCACTCCGAATTAACTTCTACGCATGTATTCAAAAAAATGCATCAATGATTTAATGTTTTATAACACAAAAATTAAGGTTCACTTAACACAAGTCAGTATTCCGTCGCATATCTTTGTAACGTTATCAGAACAGAAAAAGGACATTCAAAATATTTCATAAGTTAGGTTTGATTAGTTTTATTGGTTTAGTTAGTTTAGTTAGGTTTAGTTAGGTTTAGGGAAAGGGTAGATTAGAGAATCTATCCTTTTTTTTTGTGTGTGCGATCGGCACTGCTTAATTACTTCATTTTGATGCTCCTTTTAAGATAAAACTGCAACACAGAAGAAATCACTTTTTTTTTGTATAAATTTGGTCAGCTACTACAAATCAAATTAAATCCTGCTTTATGGAAACGAACATTAAGGAAAAATTGAAAATTCTTCACATCGGAGCTGATCCTGAGTTTTTATCTCCTGTAATTTTCGAAAACTATTTGGTTGAGATTGACACAATGGACAATGTTTTTTCTGTCAGTCAATGGATTACCGCCAAAGGATTGCCTGATGCCATAGTTTGTGAAAGAATGATTCCGGGAAGCAATGGATTTGATTTTTATGAATTCTGGATTGACCAATTTGATTCGGAGAAGAAAACTCCATTTATCTTGCTTGATGATGAAATAAATCAGGAAACAGTTGCTCGTGCACGTCAGAAAGGAATAGAAGTTGTTTTTGTAAAACCGATCAGCTCAGAAACAATTATTAGCAAAGTTCTGATTATGAAGCAAACCATATCATCACCGAACAGTGAAATGGTTTCCGGCATGATTGCTTTCAAACCCTTTAAACCATCAATGCTTAAACGTACTTTTGATATTGTTTCTGCATCAATCGCTTTGTTACTTGTTTCACCAATTCTTTTGGTTTTCAGCATTGCAATCCGGCTCGAATCGAGGGGAAAGGTCCTTTATTTCTCGAAAAGAGTCGGTTCAGGTTTTAGGGTTTTCGAATTCTATAAATTGAGGTCAATGTACATCAATGCCGATAAACGACTGAAGGAGTTGGCGCATCTGACCGAATTTTCGGAAACTGCTGATAACCACGGAAAATTAACTACGGATTATATTGGTGGAAATACTTCTGCCATGGTTGGCGATCCACGAATTACAAGAGTTGGGAAGATCATCCGCCATTTAAATATTGACGAACTCCCACAGTTAATAAATGTGCTGAAGGGAGATATTTCAATGGTCGGGAACCGGCCGTTGCCGATTTATGAAGCCGAACTTTTAACTACCAGTGACTGGACTGACCGTTTTGACAGTCCTGCCGGAATTACAGGGCCATGGAAAGTGGTGACGCGCAGGAAATTATTGTCAATGTCGCACGAAGGACGGAATAGCCTTCAAAATAAATATTCTGAAATCGCCGGTAGGAGCCATTACTCATTCTGGAAAGATATGTGGATTATTTTTAGAACCATTCCGGCTATATTCAAGAAAAAAATATTGAAATAAGCTGAGAATAGATCTGATAAAAATCAACTTTTTGTTTTAGAATGTTCTAAGTGCCTTTGGATTCCGGGTGGCAAAAGCAAGTTGTCAAATGATCGTTCACCATTCCGGTTGCCTGCATATGGGCATAAATAATCGTAGAACCAACAAATTTAAATCCCCTGCGCTTCAAATCGGCACTGATAATGTCAGAAAGTTCAGTTTTTGCAGGCAATTCTGAAAGTTTTACCCATCGGTTAACAATCGGCTGGTGATGAACAAAGTTCCAGATGTACTGGTTAAAACTTTCAAATTCTTCGGCCACTTCTAGGAAATGCTTCGCATTGTTTATACTTGCTTCAATTTTTTGTCTGTTCCTGATTATTCCTGAATCCGACATCAGTTCTTCCACCTTGTGCTGATCGTAAGCGGCAACTTTCCTTACATCAAAATTGTCATACGCCAACCTGAAGTTTTCGCGTTTTTTCAGGATAGTTAACCAACTCAGTCCGGCCTGCATTCCTTCCAGAATCAAAAATTCAAATAATTTCTGTTCGTCATACAAAGGCTTTCCCCACTCTTCGTCGTGGTATTTTGCCATTAGTTCATTTTTCTGTGCCCACTCGCAGCGGTTTCTTGTCATCTTAATTTCTCCTTATAATTTCATTTACTGATGATTACAACTCATTTTATGAAATATTTTCAAAAAATAATTTCAGATTTATTTCTTCCGAAGTTAATCTTCCAAAAAAATAATTAAAAAAAACGAAAAGGAAGTCATTTGGGCTAAAATACTATTTTTGCTATGCATAAATTGCACCGGCATGAAAAAACTTATCTTTCTACTTTTAATATTTGCTTCGAATCTGGCTTTCAGTCAGTTGAACATTGACCATTACATTAGAGTTGGTGAAACCCGGATTCAGATTGGCAACTACGTTGGCGCAATTGAAAACTTCAACATTGTTATCCGTTTTAAACCACATATGCCCGAACCTTATTATTTCAGGGGCCTGGCCAAACATCAGCTCGAAGATTTCAGGGGGGCAATTCTGGATTACAATACTGCCATCGAGATCAAACCATATTATCCTGATGCGTTTATGCACCGGGGACTTGCCTATCTGCAACTGAACGACTTTGCAAAATCCATCGCTGATTATAACCGGGCCATTGAGCTTGATCCAAATAATGCAAATATTTACAACAATCGTGGTATTGCAAAAATTTCTATGAAAGACATTGACGGGGCAATTGCTGATTACGATAAAGCGCTGGAAATTAATCCGAAATTTACGAACAGCTTCATCAACCGTAGCAATGCCAAATTGATGAAAAAGGACCTTCGTGGAGCGATAAGGGATTTAAACCAGGCGATTATTATCAGGCCACATTTTGCAAGTGCTTATCTTTTAAGGGGATTAGCCCGTTTCGAACTGAACGATTATGCAGCAGCTTTGCGCGATTTTGATCAGTGTATCAAACTTGAACCTCAAAATGCATATGCTTTTAATAATCGGGGAATCGTGAAACAAAAACTGGAAGACTTCAGAGGGGCAATTGTAGATTATAACATGGCTTTGAAGATCGATCCGACCATTGCAAATGCATATATGAACCGCGGTATAGCCAGGGAGAACCTTAAACTGCCCGGTTCGGAGGAAGATTATGCTATTGCAGCCAAACTGGACCCAAAATTTGCGTTCAATCCGAAGGAAGTCGATTCAAGTGCAATTGCTAAGGCAAGGCAGCAGGCAAATAAATCAGCTCAGAATCAATTGCCGGCGCAACAGAATCAGACACAACAAACCCAGGCTCAGCCGAATCCGAACTCAACAGCATCAAATAGTGGTGCAACAAATGATCAGACTGATGCTGAGCAGAATACGGAACCAAAAAAAGAAACTCAGGAAGAGCGTGACCGGAGAAGGTACCGGCTTTCATTGTCAGATTCGCAAAATACACCTCATGCCGATGACAAAATTGTTGATGATGGCCGGATTCAAAATAAAAATATTATCATCGACTTGCAACCGATTTTCATTCTGTCATCATACGATAAGCATTCAGCAGATTTTGAACGCACTCAATATTATAACCTTGAACTCGAAACAATCAATAACTTCAATAATTACGATCCGGTGGTAACGATCTCGAACAAACCGGTTGATTATCTGAAAGATGTTTTTAAAAATCACATCCTTTACTTCAACGAAAGGATAAAAAATAACAACAACGAAAGTCAAAATTATTTGAGCAGGGGAATATTTTACAGCCTGATTGAGGATTATACCAATTCGATGACTGACCTTCAGAAAGCGCTTGACCTGAACAACAAAAATGCACTGGCCTATTTTTCAAGGGCAAATTGCAGCCTGAAAATAGCCGACATTGTCGATCAGCTGAAACAAACTACCGACGCAATTACAGTTACACTTAAGTCAGATCCGAAACAAACAAAGGTTTCCACCATCGAAACGGTAACTGATTACAGCAATGTGCTGAACGACTATGAAACCTGTTTGAAGCTTAATCCGAATTTTGCATTTGCCTACTTTAATAAGTCATATGTGAAATGTAAAATGCGCGATTTCGAAGGTGCTTTGTCTGATTTGAACAAAGCCCTTGAAATAGAAACAGATTTTGCCGAAGCCTATTTTAATCGCGGACTAACCAAAATTTACCT
>CAMDGL010000163.1 GCA_945897845.1 Chitinophaga pinensis
GTTACGGTCATTTTAGCCCGTTGGTTATCGGCACTGTAAACAAACGCGGAAGAATAACCCCCTTCGGCAAGTGTGTTAATTTTCTCGAACGAATTATAGGTCGCTGTTTGCGTGTCGGAAGGAATTACCCCGGTTGACGAAGTAACCCCCGTTAACGCGTAAGGCCCTGCACCGGCGCCATAACCAAACGCGGTGGTACCAATATCGGTTTTAGTATCGATGTTTCCGTTGGCAGCGTAAGTCATGGTGAGGTTTTGAGGGCCGGTTACAGTAAGCAGGCGGTCAAGCGAAGTGTCGTAGGTAAAACTTTCGGACTTGCTTTGCAGAAAGTTTTGCCTGGATGTTAAATTACCGGTTAATGGAGCAAAGACATAGCGGTAATCCTGCAATGTACCTGTTGCCGTGGAGATGGGATACCCGTAGGTATCGAAGCCGAAAGTCGCGGTAAGGTCACTGCCATAGGTACTGCCTGTGAGTTGTTGCCTTGCATTCATGCTGGTAATGGTGTATCGGGTTGTACCTCCTGCCGAAATAGTTGCCAGATACCCATAACTGTTATATCCTAAAGTTTCAACAATGCCAGAGGGATGTGTACGGGTACCCAGGCGGCCATACGAATCGTAGGTAAATGTAGTAGGAAAATTAGAACCTGCAATGTTTTCGGCAATACTTGTTACCCGGCCTTTGGTATCGTAGCTGTATGTAAGGCTCACACTTCCGGGCGAACTTATACCCGTCAACTGCTTGTTGGTATTGTAGCTGTAGGTGGTTGTACCTTCAGGACTAACCACGTTATCAGTTCGGCCATCAGGGAGATAGGTATAGGTGGAGAGCTGGGTACGTGCATCAGTCTGGGTTTTTATGCGTCCAAAACTGTCATACGTATAGTTAATGGTTCCGGCGCTTGGGTCAATCAACTGGGTTTGGTTTCGGGCAGCATCGGCATACTGCATGGTAGTTACCACACCACCGGGTGCGGTAATGCTTTTGGTCTTGCCATCGGGAAAATAGGCATAGGTGATCGTGCCGCCATAGTCGGAGGCCAAAGCAAGCGTTCCATCGGCTGCGTAGGTTTTCGAATTCGTTGAACTTGACGATGAATTGCTAATGGTACCCAAGGTATAAGTATAAGTGGTATTACTGCCGGTATTGCGGCTTATTGTGTAGAGACGGTTATATTGGTCATACGTGTATGTTTCATCCCAAACAACAGTTTCTCCGGCAAAATACGGAACAGAAACCTGGTAAATATGAACTAATCCGTATGAGGTATCGGTCAGTATGGAGCTGCCTCCAAAGCCTTTTTTCTCTGTTCGCAGAACTCTTCCAAGTAAATCGTACCATACAATACTTACTGAACCGTCGTTCCCTGTTTGCGAAATACCGTAAACGGCCAGACTGGGTTTGTTCGTTCCAGTCCAAAGATAGGTTGTTGAGGATTGACTACCAATTGTACTCGATACCGAGGATTGTCTGGACATGTTGTCGTAGCCAAAAGTGATGGTATTGTTCAGGTAATCCTTTTGGGTAGAGAGACGACCAGAAGTATCATAGGTATTGGTGATACATGACCAAGAGGGTCGGTTTGGGTTATCACTCTCGTTCCTTCTGTATCATAGGTATTGTTCACCTCGCTGGTGCCAATACTTGTACCAGAGGTAAGAATCCGGGTAAGATAGGTTCAGGATTTAGCACCTCCAAGCAACCTGCTCCGGCGCAACGACCGGAGTTTAGTGTGGAACCAGGCCAAAAATCGGGTTCGGTTCTACTACGCAGACAGGCTGTAAAAGGCGCAAAAGCATACATCTGGCAGTTTAGCATCAACGTAGTGCCCCAGGGTGAAGAGGGCTGGACGATTACAGGTCAGCGGCAGGGCATCAGTCGAATTATCCGATCTGATACCTGTTACCAAATACTGGTTTCGCGTGGCTGCAGTTATGGCAAAAGAAACGTCTGCCTACAATACACCGGTTATGCATGTGGTAGCCTGATAAATTTCGGCTAACAGACAATTGGGTTAAATAACACGACCTTCTTTTAAAATTGATAATGCTGAAGGTCACAATAAAGAGCCGGGATCACGCCTGGCTCTTTTCAATACAATAATATGAGTCAAAGGTTGTTTTCCTTCCTCAGCAACTGATATTCGTGTTCGAAATTCGGGGTAAAAACACCTTTTCCGATGTTTGAATCAATTTGTTTGAGTGTCCAAAACCGGCCTTCAACAACTTCTTCGGAATGAAGATGAATGGATTTGAAATCGTGGCTTACGAATACATAAACCAGTTCCGATTCCAGCTCGCTTTCCCACCGGTATGTTTTTACAAGTTTGGCAGTAAACTGTGTCAGTCCGATTTCTTCATATGCTTCACGTTTCAGCGCCGTTTCAAGTGTTTCGCCAGCGGAAATATGTCCTCCAACAGCAGTGTCCCATTTGCCCGGCTGAACCTGCTTGTTCATGGGTCGCTTCTGCAAATAAACCTGTTTCTGGTTGTTGAAAACATGGAGATGAACCACCGGATGCAGCAGTTTTTCGCCCCGGTGACAAGCAGAACGGGGCGCTTTGCCGATGATTTCGCCTTGCTCGTTCACCAGCGGCAACCATTCTTCATCATCAGGAATTACCACTTGTTTGCGTAATTTAAGTTTCTGTTTTACGAATTCGTATCCGAAAACTACCGCAAACAAAATATAAAACAAACCTCCGCTAATGAATGCCCAGGCTTCGTTGGAGAGATAAAATGCGGAATAAAATACAAGGATGGTATGGAAAAGGAAAACAAAAAACATCAGTTGCATGGTCTTTCGGAACTGCGCCAATTGCTGGTCGTTCAATTCCATATCCTTCATGTAACGCTTCGTCATCAGACCAATGATATTTAATTTTGAGAAGGCGGATACACCAAGCACTGCGCAAAGAATCAATTCAATAAGGCCCGGTTTCAGTTTAAAAAAAAGGTCGTTATCGAGCACAATAGAAACAGAACCGAGCGCCATAAGCAAGCCGGTATCAACCAGAACAAACCGGTCGAAGCGTTTTTCTTTGATCCAGATCCAGGCCATTTCGGCAACCCCGATGACAAGGGCGGCAACCAAACCGGCACGTGTTCCCCAAATCTCGTCAACTGCGATAAAAACGAAGAGTGGAATAAATCCGGGCAGCAATTTTTTAAGTAATTCTGATTTGCTCATATTAAAAAAAATCCCGCGAAAAGCCAAAAGGTTAACGCGGGATAATATTTATTGAATGATAATTGTTATTGTTGATCTGGCGAATATCCTTTTTTAACGTAAACAGTTGCCAGCAAAGTCGAAAAGCGTGGTATTCCAATGGTCGAAGAATTATCGACTGCTTTAAAAGCCAGCTCCGAAGGAATGACCATAAAAGCCCTTTCACCAACATGCATTTTCTTTAATCCACGGTGAATGCCAGCAATTTGCTGAACATACTCCTGATTAACCAAATCGTTGCTTACATCTACATAAAAAGCCCTTGGCTCGTAATGATGACCCAAACCATCATCGGTTGTAAAATAATAATTAACAGGAATGGCGGTTCCATCAAGGAATGTAACGGTAAATTCAAGCAACAATTTGAATCCCGAACGAACCAGTGTGGTGTCGGCGCTGGGTTCCAAAAGTTTAAAATAGATTCCTGAATCGTCTTTATACTTGGCCAGGTCATTGTCATTTACATATTTATCCAATGCAACAATCTCGTCTTCGCGCAATGCATCCAAAGCATCTGGTTTACACGAGGTAAAAATTCCGGAGAGTAAAACAACCAATCCCAGAACATACAATATTTGCTTCATAAACTTTATTTTTTTGCGAAAGTACGAATTTTAATGAGCTTCTATTTAATGTCGATTACTTCGATGACAAAAATTAACGGAGTATTTGGCGGAATGGGCCCTTGCCCGGATGTTCCGTAAGCTTTGGCCGACGGGATCAGAAACGCGGCGCTTGCACCTTTGTTCAATACTTCAATTCCTTCTTCCCATCCCTGAATTAGCGCATCAGTTTTGTGTATATACGTATAAGTTCCATCGCCATGATAAGCGGAAGCATCAAAAACCTGTCCGTCAAGGTACATCCCCGTATATTTCACGGTTACCGTATTTCCGACTACCACTGTAGGCCCTGTGCCCACTTTGGTTTTATCAGCAATGTAAAACAAACCGGTAACGGTTGTATCAATGTCGTTTCCCTTTGTGACCATTGCTGCCAGCCAATCTTTGATCAACCCGGCTTCTCTTTCAGGAGTATAAGCTGCATAAGGATCTTCAGCCTCCTTATTGCACGATGCCATTATTCCGGCAAACAAAATGATTACTCCAATTTTCAAAATATTCGTCAATTTCTTCATGGTAATTTATTTTACTGAATGTTTAATTTTTTCTTCAAATTCGGGCAAAAGATTTTCAAATTTAGAGAGTGTCTCCTGCATAGATGCATACAACTCGCCTCCGGATGCGTTGCGATGGCCCCCTCCGTTAAAATATTTTTCACATACTTCATTCACAGCAAATTCGCCTTTCGATCGGAATGATACTTTTATGTATTTTTCCTTTTCAGTAAAAAGAGCGCTAAACACCACTCCCTTGATTGAAAGCGGCATATTTACAAAACCTTCGTTGTCGCCTGTTTTAAAGTTGAAGGCTTTCTGATCTTCCAGCGTAATGTACATTGCAGCAGCATGATATTCAGGATAAACCGTCATGCGGCTGCTCAGGCAAAAACCCAGCAACTTCATCCTGTCAGCCGAAAAATTATCATATACTCTGGAATGAATATCCTGCTGATCAATGCCCATACGGGTAAGCCGGGCAACGACTTCAAAAGTGTTTGGATTGGAAACGCTAAAATCAAACGAACCGGTATCGGTCATGATTCCTGTGAAAAAGGAGGTTGCGGCATTCTTATCAATGTACGGTGCAAATTCGGTGGACTGAAGAACCGAAAATATCAATTCGGCAGTCGAACTGTAGGTAATATCAGAAATAACCAGGTCGGTAAAATCTCCGGGATACGGATGGTGATCGACCAAAACTTTTTTGCCCTGATAGCTTTCAACAAGCGCTTTCATATCGCCCAATCTCGAAAGCTGGTTGAAATCCATACAAATCAACAAATCAGATTCTTCTAGAGCTCTTGCCGACTGTTTCGGATGATGACTGTAAATAATGACTTCTTCATGGCCATCCATCCAGTGGTAAAATTCGGGATATTTGGTCGGACTGATGATCTTCACTTTCAGTCCGGCATTTTGCAGAACACGCCACAAACCAAGAACTGAACCCATCGCGTCGCCATCGGGATGCATGTGCGGAACCAATACAATGGATTTAGAACTGGATTTAATCAACCCCTCAAACTGCTTAATTAACGCTATATCAACTCTTTCCAATTATTCAATTTTAAAATAAAATACAAAGATAAAAATAATGCCGATGGTGACGGATCATTAAAACTATATTTAACTAACTTGGGTTCACAAAATAAACAAATAAAATACTATCGATATGTCAGGTAACCAGACGTTTACAATGATTAAACCGGAAACAGTCAGTAAAAACAATATTGGTCCGGTTTTAAAGGTGATAAATGAAGCAGGATTCAGGATAAAAGCAATGAAATACACACACTTAAACAAGAAACAGGCGGGTGAATTTTATGCTGTTCATGCCGACAAATCCTTTTACGAAGATTTAACATCTTTTATGAGTTCCGGCCCCATCGTGGCAGCCATTCTTGAAAAAGAAAATGCGGTTGCCGATTTCAGGGAACTGATTGGTTCGACTGATCCTGTAAAAGCTGCCGAAGGTACCATCCGTAAACTTTTTGCTGAATCAATGTCACGCAACGCGGTCCATGGTTCCGACAGCGACGAAAACGCCATCATCGAAAGTGACTTTTTCTTCTCAAAAACCGAACGCTATTGACGTACTGCGCTAAATCTTTCCGATCATAAAAATGGCTGGCCGTTTCTGAATGTCCGGAATATTGGTTTTCCAGAAAGAAATGGGCTTGGCAAGAATAAATTCGGTGTCGAGTGTGATGTCGGCAGCAATGCAAAGCATAGTTTGCGGTTCGCAGTTTTTGATTAGTTCGTCCAGCAACTGAGCATTTCGGTAAGGTGTTTCGATGAAAATCTGTGTCTGTCCTTCGGTTTGCATCCGTTTTTCCAACATTTTAATCTGCATCGATTTCTCCGGATTTTTAATGGGCAGATATCCGTTGAAAGCGAAATTCTGACCACTCATTCCTGAAGCCATCAATGCCAGCAAAATCGATGATGGCCCCACCAGCGGCACCACCTGAATGTTTCGGGTATGTGCGATGCGAACCACTTCAGCGCCCGGATCGGCAATTCCCGGACAACCGGCTTCTGAGATGATGCCAATGTCGAGTCCCTGCCGGTTGGATTCCAGGAACCGGCTGATTTCTTTCTTGTCGGTATGTTGATTGAGTTCGAAAAAAGTGAGGTCATCGATCACAATGGCCGGATTCATTTTTTTCAGGAAACGGCGTGCAGTGCGGATATTTTCGACGATGAATACCGAAATCGAGGAAATCAATTGCTTCAGATCGGGAGGTAAAACCCGTTCGATGCTGGTATCGCCCAAGGTGGTCGGAATCATGTAAAGTTTGGCCATGTTTAAATTTTTCTCAAAAATAGATAAAAACCCTCGGTAGCGACAGGGCAATCCTTATTTTTGCATAAATCAATATTTAAAGCGTGAAACTTACATTTTTAGGAACAGGTACCTCGCAGGGAGTTCCGGTGGTTGCTTGTCAATGCCCGGTGTGTTTGTCGAACAATCCAAAAGATCAGCGGTTGCGCGCATCGGTAATGATTGAAACCGAAACTCAATGCCTGGTAGTTGATGCCGGTCCCGATTTTCGCCAGCAAATGCTGACGAACAAGGTCATCCATTTAAACGGGATACTGCTTACCCACGAACATACTGATCATATATTTGGTCTGGATGATATCCGCGCCTTTAACTGGGTGCAAAAACAACCCACCGACATTTATGCGGAAGAGCGTGTGCAGATTGCAATCCGCCGTATTTTTGATTATGTGTTTGCCAACTATAAATATCCCGGAATACCGCAAATGCACCTGCATCTGCTTGAAAATAAACCTTTCATGATTGGCGATTTGGAAGTAATTCCCATTCGGGGATTCCACTACAAACTGCCGGTTTTTGGTTTCCGGTTTGGGAAAATCGCTTATGTGACCGATGTTAACCGGTTGGAACATGCTGAAATTGACAAACTTCGCGGATTGGATGTTTTGGTGCTGAACGCGTTGCGGAAAGAAGAGCACATTTCGCATTACAATCTTGATCAGGCACTTGAAATTATTGCCGAAGTTAAACCCGGGAAAGCTTACCTGACGCATCTTTCACATCAGATGGGATTTCATGACGAGGTGCAACCGGAACTTCCTGAGAATGTATTTCTGGCATATGACGGATTGGAGATTGAGGTTTGAAAAGAAACTGATGACATTTATTGTTTGTCATTCATTGTCATTTATTTTATGTCATTTGTTGTTTTTGACATGATCAGTGATTGTTTAATTTTCCCGGAGGGAAAGGATGTTGGTAGAAAAATTGCATTTTGCTTGTCCATTTTGTCCCAAACGGGACAAAAGATTACCATTAATCATTGATTTTCTACCTACATTTTGTTCCTAAAGGAACATTTGAATAAAATTCATACCGTCAAAATAAATTTCAATGGAAACAAAACTTACAATCCGGTTAAAAAAGGAGGTAATTGAGAAAGCGAAGGATTACGCTAAGAATCACAAAACCAGTCTTTCCAAAATGGTTGAATCCTATCTTGAATCCATCACTGAACCAAAAAAAAACGAAATTAAAATCACCCCATTGGTTGAAAGTTTAATTGGAGTGGTTCATTTGTCTGATGACTTTTATTTCAAGGAAGATCACAATAATTATCTGATAAAGAAATACGAATAAATATTCATCTTTGAATACTAAAACACCTGCTCCAACATCACAACCGGCATTTCTTCAAAATCAATCATGGCATTGATCAGCCCGACTTTCTGATAACTTCGAATATCATCTTCCCTGATTTCCTTTTCTGAAACGATGCCTTTGTCAATCAAAACTTGGCGTTTCGTGCCTTTTAAAAGCGGAGCGTCAGGAGTAAACCATTTTTCTCCATCGAAAAACAACAAATTGGTGGCAAACGAATCGGTTACCAATCCATTTTTAACAATGATGATGTCGTCGCAATCGCCGCGTTGGGCAAACAATTCCTGAAGAATCCGGCGATCTGTATATTTCAAATGGTAATCGATACTTTCATGGTGAACCACTTTCAGGCTTTGGATGGAGCGAAAAACATACGGTTCAGTTTCAATTTTATCAATGGTTGGGCCATATAAAATCCTTACCTTATAAATTCCTGATTTGCAATTATCCGGAACCGAAATCTCCTTCATTAAATCAATCTTTTTTGCATTGGGAAACAATTCGTCCATCGAACGATTGACCCTGCTCTGATGGTAATTCAGGTTCTGAACAATCCCATCTTTCAGTTT
>CAMDGL010000164.1 GCA_945897845.1 Chitinophaga pinensis
TTTAACAAAACAGCCAATCATCCTCCATTTAAATCTTTACCAAATCGTGTTGATCTTAATCTGAAAAACACAGCCGACAATAAGTTTTCCAGATTAAGCGATACATTCGATTTCAGCAAGGAAGACCGGATTCCGGATGCACAATTTAATGATGTGATCTGGGCTGCGATACACGGATTGGACATTCCCTGCCCGGCACCGGTGCACGCAGCGTTCTTTACACCGGCAAAAGAAAAGGACGAGGATTAAACTATTCAATTTTCACTTCGAGCGAAGTTTGTAAACCAAATCCCACAATACGATGCCTGCACTCACCGAAATGTTGAACGAGTGTTTGGTGCCGTATTGTGGTATTTCAATGGCACCGTCGCACAAATCGACCACCGATTGCTGAACGCCTTTTACCTCGTTCCCAAAAACGAGTGCAAGTTTCTGATCTTTTTCAGGATTAAAATCCGGAAGTGAAATACTATTTACCACCTGCTCAACTGCAAAAACACGGTATCCTGATTCTTTCAACTTTTTCACAGCAGCCTCGGTTTCTTCAAAATACTCCCATGGAACCGATTTCTCGGCATCGAGCGCTGTTTTGTGAATGTCTTTATTGGGAGGTGTGGCTGTAATTCCGCACAACATTATATTTTCAATCAGTAATGCATCCGAAGTGCGAAATACAGATCCAATGTTATTGCAGCTACGGACATTGTCCAAAACCACAGTTAATGGTGTTTTTACTGTCTCTTTATATTCATCAACCGACAAACGGTCGAGTTCTGTATTCTTTAATTTACGCATTTTGTTGATTTACTATTAGACGATTTATTATTTACGATTTGATTGAATTCCAAATAAATGGTCAATCGTAAATGAATAAATCGTAAATAATCAGACTTTTTTTCTTCTAATGGGCATCGACATGCATCGGGCACCGCCGCCTCCTCGGGCAAGTTCGGAGCCGGGAATGGTAACCACACATTTTCCTTCCGGAATTTCGCACAATCCGCTTAATAAATCTTTTGCCTGAACGATCTCAAATCCATTTTGATTGAGCTGTTCGATGGTATGAATATTCCGTTCGTAGCCAATCACTTTTCCGGGAGCGAATGCGAAAAAGTTAGCGCCGCTGTGCCATTGTTCGCGTTCCTGCGTCCAGCTGTCAATGCCTCCACCACAACGCACCGGTTTCATGTCGATGCCCAATTTTTTCAGGGCTTTGGGTAGATTTTTTTCTTCCTCAATACTGATCACTCCACCATTTTCAACCTGAATATGAATGGTATGAAAACGATTGGTTCCCATGATCAACGGTTCGTAAACCATGCAGGCATCCACGTCAAGAAAAGTAAAAACCATGTCGAGGTGAATAAACGATTCAGGCGTATCGGGCAATTCCTGAATCAGGATATGACGCAAACCGTCCTTTTTTGCTTTAATTTTTTCGAGAATGAAGTCGATTCCCTGTGTGCTTGTTCGGATTCCGGTGCCAATAACCAACACATCTTCGCGACCAACCTGAAAATCGCCGCCTTCGATAGAAATGCCCGGATAATTGCGAATGATTTCAGGAGTATTGGGATTAATGGTTGAAGTTTCGAGCATCGGATGGTGATTGAAAATTGCATCCATAATGAATGCCTCGCGATCGCGCACTTTGCTGGCCATTTTTCCGATCAGCACTTCGTTGCCAAACGACATGGAAGCATCGCGGGTAAAAAGGAAATTGTGCAGTGGGCGCAGGCTGAAACGTTCAAGGCTGAGATAACGGGTCAGGTTGTTTCGTTCGAGGTAAACGCCCTGAATCAGCTGCCGTGCAAGTTCCGTGGGATTTTGTTCCATCAGCCGGGGTAAAATTTCCATCGCACTTTCGTTGAAGCAAATGTCCTGAAGCAAAGCAGTTTTTACCTGATCGTTGCTTAAAATGTCCGAAAGCAAATCCCTGACTTCAAAAGTGCGGGTAATTTTATTCAGCACTCCTTTGAAAATAGCGTATTCGTCACTGGCAACCGATAAATTCAGAATGTCGCTGTACAATGCACGTTCTGCATTTTCGGGGGTCATTTCCTCCACTTCCAATCCCGGTGTGTGAATAATTACGCCTTCCAATTGGCCAATTTCAGAATTTACTTCAACTTTAAATCTTTGATTTGTTTGCATATTCCTTTTTTAAGCGCACCAAAGATACAAACATTGGGCATCAGGATAATCGAAACCTTTTTTATTCGTTTCAGTTTTATAACATATAATACGAATGCAATTCTAAATCATTACAAAGCCATTTTTGTTTAATGCCGATGAATAGAAATGTTAAGGCCAATCGAGTGAGCGAAGATTGAACTGTTACATTTCTTCAATCGGTATAACTATCTTCGTTGCGGAAATCAGAAACAATGAGAACGGTATTTTTGACAGGCTTTATTTTTTTGCTGGCTACAATTGTCGTGCATGCCCAGCAAGCTTTATCCCCACATTATCTGGAAGGGGTCAGGATTGACAATGATACGCTTCCCCATGTAGATTTGCCACAAGTTAATATCTTCCCGAAAGCCCGTTTTAAATCGAAGCAAGACGAACAACAATACTGGCGACTGGTATGGAAAGTAAAAAAAGTTTATCCATACGTGAAAGAGGCTGCACGGCTTTACCAGAAATACCAGCAGGACGTGCCGCAATCAGCAAGACGTCGCGACCGCCGCATTTATATCAAAAAAGCGGAGGATGAACTGATGGATCTTTATGGGCCAAAACTGAAAAAACTTACGATTTCGGAAGGGCGGATACTCATAAAACTGATTGACCGCGAAACTCATTCAACTTCTTATGATTTGATCGATCAATTGAAAGGAGGAGTTCCGGCTGTTTTCTGGCAGGGTGTTGCGCGACTTTTTGGCAACAATCTGAAATCGCAGTACGATCCGTATGGCGAGGATCGTCAGATTGAGCAAATCGTACTTTACATTGAGGCGGGAATGCTCTGAGAAATTTTTTACTTCAACTGCAAATTTGGCCGCCTATTTCCCTCGGGCTTTTACACATTCCATGATGGTGTAAATCAGGATTTTGAAATCGACATAAAGGGATATGTTTTTGATATAAACCATGTCGTACTGAAGCCTTTCAACCATTTCAGGAACATTTGAAGCATAACCGTATTTAACCTGTCCCCACGAAGTAATTCCTGGCCGTACTTTTTGAAGGTGAGTCACATACGGAGCTTCTTTAATAATCTGGTCAATGTAAAATTTGCGTTCTGGACGGGGCCCAACCAGCGACATCTCGCCTAAAAGAACATTTACAAATTGTGGAATTTCATCCAGATGGGTTCTGCGCATAAACTGGCCGATACTGGTAATACGGCTGTCGTTTGAGCTTGAAAGCAACGGGCCGTTTGTTTCGGCATCCTTCACCATTGTGCGAAATTTATAGATCGTAAACGGTTTGCCGAATTTTCCAACCCTTTCCTGATTGTATAAAACCGGCCCTTTCGAGCTTGTTTTAATCATGATTGCAAGAATGATGAAAACAGGAAAGAATACGATCATTGCCAGAAGCGAAAGCGACACGTCAAGCAAGCGCTTAATATTTTCCTGCCATACAGGCATAAGTCCGTTGGAGATTTTCAACAAGGGAGCTCCAAAAATTGTGCTCGTTTTTGCCTGATTGGAAAGAATGTCAAACAAATCAGGAATTCCCCAAACGGCATGGGTGCGATTTTCGAGCAAGGTAAGAATTTCGCTAAGCAGCTTGTGTTCAGTCGATTCAATGGCGATAATAATTTCTTCTACCCCCTGCTCACTAATTACTTTTTGCAGGTTTTTATAAGTTCCGAGATTTGGCGCATACTTTTCCAACGGATAGCTTTCACGTTTGTCAACGGTCAAAAAACCAATGATCTTATGTCCGGCAGGCCTTTTCTGCACATTCATTTCCTCAACCAGCTTAACTGCCTTTTCATTGGCACCAATAATGATTGTGTTGAATCCGAGCAGACGTTTGTGTATTTTGTGAATTGTCCGGGTGGTCAGGATTAGCCTGAAAAGATAAGTAAAGCCAAAATGCAGACCGAGAAGCGTAAAATAAAGATTGTAGTATTTTTTATAATCACTGATAGAATCGTTCAATAAAAGAAGGAAAAAGATTACGGTAACGCCGGCTACTGAAGTTGCAATAGTTTTGCCCAGTTCGAGCAGACGTGATTTTCGGTAAATATTAGAATATTGCCCGGTGATGTAATAGATTGTGATCCAGAAAATTGGTATAAAAACCAACGCCTGATAATATTTTGCAGTCAGTTCCAGCGGAATATCAATACCAAAAGTCAAAGGTTCTATGTAGATTTTCCTGTAGAAATAAAATAATGTCCAACTAACGATTGCGGCAATTATATCGAAAACCAGGTATCTGGCAACATGTATCTTTTTATTCATAGAGAAAGATTAGGTCGGTATTGCGTATGCACGTATGAACGCAATAATCCTAAAAATATTGCGGCAAAAGTAGCCTTTTAATATTAAAATTTGATTTCGTTGAAGCGCAAATGTTCACTGATTTCATTCACAATGCGTACACCGTTCAGCAAATTGGCGAACGAGTTCAATTGTTTGTTCTGAATGTGAATCATCCGGATAAAATTACTTATAGAGGTAAATTCCTGATTTGGATTGGGATATGAAAAGTAAAGCGGTGATTGAAATTCAAAATTGCTTCGGCCTCCGGTACTAAGAATCTCGCAATATCCTGAAGTTTTTTCCTTCGAAACGGTGAGATTGGCCACGCTGCTGTTTTCGTATTCAATCCTAACATTTACAACCAACTTATCTTCAGAATCTTCAATCCCGATCACATCAGTTTTCCGATAATTGCTTTGGATAACACGGTTGATAGCAGTTACCAAAAGCAACATCTCATTGGCTGGCTTTAAAGTAGTGCCTTCAAAACAAGTTCGTAAATTAATCAGCATCGGTTTCTCATATTTATTCAGAAACGGATCGAAATGAGGAATAAAATCGAAAGGGTTGTAAATAAAATTAACAATCCCGGCTTCCTTCTCCAGGTCAATCAATTCTTTCATTTCCCGGATATTCAGGTTGGGTATTGCTTTCAGATAAATGTGTTTGCTTTTCCGCAAAATCAATCGTAGTAAATCGCTGCTGATGCTTTTATCGCTCAGGATCAGAATGGCATCCGATATTTCCATCAATTCAATTGGGGTAAAAAACTCCTTAAAACCACCATCAAAAGTTGCATTGCCAGAGAAATACACCCCTGCAATGGAAACTTCAGGCATGGTTTTTAACTGACTCATAAGCTCCGGATTGCTTGTTTGGTCGCCAAAAATTCCGAGTTTTAACATACACGCAAAATAGGAATAAATTAAAAATCCTTAATATTGTTGGCTTAAATACTTTTCAACGTCGATTGTTAATAATGTTTATTTATGCGGGTTTTTCGGAACCTGTATTTGGCTAAATTTGAAAAAAGGTTAATCTTATGGAGTTTCAGGATACATTGCGTCATCAGGGTTTGCGGAAAAGAATGGTGGAAGGTATTCGTATCAAGGGTATTAAAGACGAAAAAGTACTAAATGCAATAGGGAATGTACCGCGTCACCTGTTTATGGACAGCAGTTTCATACAGTTTGCCTATAAAGATCAGGCTTTCCCGATTGGAGCCGGGCAAACCATCAGCCAGCCTTTCACTGTGGCCATGCAAACCCAGCTTTTACAGGTTGAACGTCACGATAAAATTCTGGAGGTCGGAACCGGATCTGGATATCAGGCAGCCGTTTTGCTCGAAATGGGCGCCACTGTTTACACCATCGAACGCCAACGCGAATTGTACCTGAAAGTACAGTCAATCCTTCCGCAAATCGGATATCATCCCAAATTTTTCTTCGGCGACGGTTACAAAGGATTGCCAACTTACGGCCCATTCGACAGAATCATTGTAACTGCCGGGGCTCCTGTCATTCCTGAAGAATTGCTTTCACAGCTAAAAGTGGGCGGACGTATGGTAATTCCCATGGGACCACGCGAAAAACAAACCATGTACGTTCTGGTAAAAACCAGTGAAACCGAATATTACAAGGAGACACACGGAACTTATGTGTTTGTTCCGATGTTAAAAGGAACAGACAAGTAAAGTTTTATTGACAATTTATTCATTGACTATTTACAATTTATTGCTCATTCAAGGACAAAATTGTAAATGGTAAATCTTTCAATAGTAAATCTTTCATGATGATACAGATAAAAAAATTCACCTTTAACCAGGTTCAGGAAAATACTTTCATCGTTTACGACGAAACCGGCGAATGCGCCATTATTGATGCCGGATGCTATTTCGACAACGAACGCCAGGAACTCGACACATTCATTTCGCAAAAACAGTTGAAACCGGTCAGGCTGATCAATACCCATTGTCATTTCGACCACATCATGGGCATCACTCATTGCCGTACAAAGTACAATCTTAAATTCGAGACCCATCCTGATGAAGCGGTCCTGGTTGAACAGGCTTCCGAACATGGCGATTTGTTTGGCATTCCGATGGAACAGGTCGATCCTCCGGACGCATTTTTTCAGGAAGGTGACCAGATTACTTTCGGAAATTCATTTTTGCAGGTAATTGCAGCTCCCGGGCACTCTCCGGGTGGCGTGGTTTTTTACAATCCTGAACAAAAAATGTTAATCGCAGGTGATGTTTTGTTTTACGGAAGTGTTGGCCGCACAGACCTTCCGGGCGGAAGTTTTGTGCGACTGATTGGCAACATCAAAACAAAATTACTGACCTTGCCCGAAGAAACGATGGTGTATTGCGGTCATGGCCCCGAAACCACCATTGGATTTGAAAAAAAGAACAATCCGTTTTTGACGTAGAATATTCATTATTCCCTTGTATGTGGATGCAGAAAAGTTCTTTATCCTGAAAAGCTAATTTGATTATCTTTGTTTTATGAGAGCATTTATAAATATAGAGATAAAAATCAGTCAGTTATCACCTGGTTGCTACGTGCAACCTTAGACGCTCCAACTGGCAAAGAACTTGTAAAAATTGCCGGATAGAGTTTAAATGATTATTTTTGAATAAATTTTAACTATATGGATTTTTTAATTGACAGGATAACGGTTGATAATAGTATTTGCAATGGTAAGCCAACCATTCGGGGTAAAAGAATTACTGTGCAGACTATTTTAGAATTTTTAAGTGCCGGCGATTCCAAGGATGAAATCCTTCAGCAATATCCAACACTTGTATCTGAAGATATTGATGCATGTTTGAGATTTGCCGCTGATTTGATGGGTCATCAATATTCAATTCGAGCGATTGCATAATGGCAAAATATCTGATAGATGCAAATTTACCATACTATTTTGGATTGTGGAATAATCCAGACTATTTGCATGTTAAGGATTTGGATGATTCATGGAGTGATGAGAAGATTTGGGATTATGCCAGGCAGCATGATTTGATAATTGTAACGAAAGATGCCGACTTTTCATTGAAAGTGCTTTATAAAGGCACTCCTCCAAAGGTTATCCATCTAAAATTTGGAAATCTTAAGATGAGAGATTTTTATGGAATAATTTCAAATATTTGGGACGATATTGACAAAAGTATAGAAGATAACAGTTTGATAAATGTTTATCTTGATAGAATAGAGTCAATTAAATAAAAAATGGCATCATCAAACATTTAATATAGCCAACGATACCAATGTTTGGTTGGAGCGCTTATCCAATTAATATCATTTTTTAGAACTCCAGAAAACACTAATATTGCCCTCTTTAACAGAAAATATTCAAATACCGATTCTTAAAGCCCCCTCTTTTGGAGGAGGTTGAGGGAGGCTTAAATCTATAAAAATATGGCAAGCGATAAATTTGTAATGCGCCACATTGGCCCACGCGATCAGGAAATTCAGGAAATGCTGAATATTCTTGGCGTTTCAACGCTGGATGAATTGATGAGCCAGACCGTTCCTGAAAACATCCGGTTGAAAAAACCACTCAACCTGGAAGATGGGTTGACCGAACGTCAGTATTTCCGCAAGATTCTGGCATTGGCTTCGAAGAACAAAGTCTATAATACCTACATCGGCATGGGTTATTACGACACGATTACACCGGCTGTTATTCTCCGGAATGTGCTCGAAAACCCTGTTTGGTACACCAGTTATACACCTTATCAGGCTGAAATTTCGCAGGGTCGTTTGGAAGCTTTGCTGAATTTTCAGACCATGGTTTGCGATCTGACCGGAATGCAACTGGCCAATGCCGGACTGCTCGACGAAGCTACCGCCGCAGCCGAAGCAATGGTGATGATGATGAACTCGCGTTCGCGCGCCAAAGCAAAATCGGGCGCCAACATTGTTTGGGTGGACGAAAAAATCTGGCCTCAAACACTGGATGTGCTCATTACGCGAGCCAATCCGCTGGGTATTGAGCTGAAAGTTGCCGACTGGAAAAACTTCGAACTGGATGAAAATACCTTTGGAGTAATCGTTCAGTACCCCAATTCCGACGGGCAGATTGTTGATTATTCATCACTTGTAAAAGCTGCTCACGAAAAAGAAATTTT
>CAMDGL010000165.1 GCA_945897845.1 Chitinophaga pinensis
TATGGAATGTGTAATTTGTAAAAACGGAACAACGCAAGATGGGCTGGTCACTGTTACCCTTGAACGAAATGGCTCCATCATTGCAATTAAAGACGTGCCTGCTCAGGTATGCAACAATTGCGGTGAGTATTATCTTGATTCGGAAATGACGAAAGAAGTTTTGGAAAAAGCCGAAGAGGCCATTCTAAAAGGAGTTGAAATTGAAGTAATCAGAATGACCAAAGTGGCCTAATTAATTTAAATCATGAACAAAACATACAATTGGGCCATTCTTGGATGCGGAAAAATTGCCCGAAAATTCGTTGGTGACCTGAAATTACTACCCAATGCGCGACTTTATGCCGCTGCAGCAAGATCGCTGGAAAGTGCACAAACTTTTGCTTCTGATCTTGGTTTTGAAAAGGCTTATGGCAGTTACGAAGAAATGGTGAACGACCCTGAAGTGGATGTGGTTTACATTGCTTCGCCACATTCGCACCATTGTGGGCATACTTTGCTTTGCCTGAATCATCAAAAAGCGGTACTCTGCGAAAAGGCGTTTGCCATGAATTCGCGTGAAGTGAAGTTAATGATTGAAACTGCCCGGAAAAACAATACTTTCCTGATGGAAGCTTTCTGGACAAGGTTTCAGCCGAGCTTTCAGAAAGTGATGGAAATCATCCGTTCCGGAGAAATGGGAGCCTTGAAAATGGTTCGTTCCGATTTTGCATTTAATGCCGAATACAATCCTGATAAAAGATTATACAATGTTGATTTGGGCGGAGGTTCCTTGCTGGATATCGGAATTTACCCGGTTTTTATGTCACTAACAGCTTTTGGGAAACCTTCAGAAATTAAAACCATGGCCCATTTTTGTCCAACCGGAGCCGAGGAAACTATCATGATGTCATTTCGATATCCGGGTGGGGAAGTGGCTTCGCTGGTTTCCAGTTTTGCATCGCACTCCTCCACACAAACCGAGTACAGTTTCGAAAATGGATTTGTACGACTAAACAGACGTTTTAACTGCCCTACATCTGTAACTTACTGGAAGACCGGTGAAGATGAAAAAGTCATCACCTTTGAAAAAGGTCCCGGCGCTGGCTATGAACTTGAAGCTGCGCATGTGATGGAATGTCTGGATGCCGGAAAAACAGAAAGCGACCTGTTGCCATTGTCGCTTTCTGCTGATCTGATGGAAATTCTGGATTGGGTCAGAAAAGATGCCGGGATCGTGTTTCCAAAACACGATTAATTTTTATGGTTAGATAATTCCCTCTTCCCGGCAAATATCCAGAATGAGTTTCAGGCTGTCTTCTATGTTGTTGTCGAGACCCACCGAAAAACGAACAAGCCCTTGCGAAAGGCCCATTTCATGCTGAACAGAATCGGGTATTTCGGAGGAGGTGCTTTTTCCGGAGCAACTGAAAAGTGTTTTGAAATAGCCCAGACTTACCGCCAGGTAGCCAACATCGGCCTGCTGCATCTTTTGCATCATCAGGTTTGCGTTCTGCACCGATCCGAAGTCGATGGCCAACATGCCGCCAAAACCGTATCCATCGTTCATCAGCGCTTTGTGCAATTCGTGCTGAGGATGGCTTTCAAGTCCGGGATATGAAATCTTCAGGCCTGCCTTTGACAATTCCTGTGCTAAAAACAACGCATTTTTGCTGTGCTGACGAATGCGGAGGTGCAAGGTGTGCAGGTTTTTATGAATCGACGACGAACGCAGCGGATCGAGTACCGGGCCAAGCAGCATGGCCGTTCCGTTGTTCACGTTCGAGAGGTCGTCAATAAACTGTTTGCTTCCGCAGATGGCACCCGCCACGCAGTCGTTTTTGCCGTTGATGAATTTGGTCATGCTGTAAACCACAATGTCCGCTCCCAATCGGGCAGGCGACATGATCATGGGTGTAAATGTGTTGTCAACCATCAAAAGCGTGCCATGCCGATGAGCAATTTCAGCCAGCTTCGGAATGTCGGAAACCTGAAGCAGCGGATTGGTTACACTTTCAGTATAAATTACCTTTGTGTTTGGCCGGATGGCCGCTTCAACCTGATCCAAACGTGTGATATCCAAAAACGTGACCTCGATATTGAACTTCGGAAGGTAATTTTTCAGGAAAGCATAAGTTCCGCCATAAGTGGTTACTGAAGTAACTATGTGATCGCCTGCACTGCAAAGTTGCAAAATTGCGCAGGTAATGGCTGCCATTCCCGATGCGGTGACCCAGGCGCCTTCGGTATCTTCCATTGCAGAAATGGCATCGGCAAGGTATTTATTGGTTGGGTTCCAGTGCCTCGAATACAGAAAACAACCTTCTGTATGACCCAGAAAGGTTTCTTCCATGGTGTCGGCATGTAAAAATGTGAAGGTCGATGAATCTGTAATGGAAGGATTTACGCCGCCAAATTCGCCAAATTGTTTTAAATGCTGGATGTTTGAAGCAGGATCGAAGCTCATAATGTCGTGTTTTAGTTTCTTCGGAAAGGTAGGTTTCCTGAAGAAAGCATAACATGATATTTTTCAAGTATTAATCTGAATCTTAAAATGCGTAACTAATTGACAGAAATGCGCTTCGTCCAACCCCATTAATTCCTGAACCATGAATCCGGTAATCTTCGTTTAGTAGATTTTGAACTCCAACGTTGAATTTTACGGACGCAAATTGAATTCCGGCGTATAGATTCGCTACCTGCCAGCCGGGAGTTCCGCCAATTGGAATCCGGTTGTCACTTTTATCGCCCGCAGCCAGCCGGTCCTGTTTGCCTGCGAATAAAAATTCTGCTGTAGTAAAGAATTTCAGGAATGAATAAGTGCCGGCCATTCTACCGTTCAGGGGTGGAATTCTTCTCAACGGTTCGTCTTTTGTGATGCTTTGTCCATAAGTGTATGAAACTCCTCCGTTGATTTCGAAAGCTGAAAGAGGTTTCCATTTTGCTGTGGCTTCCAAACCCTTAATATAGGCTTCTTCCACGTTCTCCTTTTTGTAAACCTGATATCCGTCAATGAATTGCCCATCAACTTTTACCCGTGTAATCAATTGATTGAGATTCATGTAATAGGCGGCAACGGTTCCTGAAAATTTTGGAAGACTTAATTTGTAACCCAGTTCGTAGTTTTGTGATTTTTCAGGACTTAAGTCGTATGCCGGTATTTCATAGCGGAAATCGACAATGCCCAGAGTGCCCATGTCATCAATGTTGGGGGCACGGAATCCGCTGCTGAACGTGGTATAAACGTGATGAGCCTGACTGAAATTATACATTGCGGAAGCATTAAATACAATCGCTTCCGGCGAAATCTCAACTTCACCAAGCGTTGCATCGCTGATGTTAATCTGAAGGGCATTCAGCCGGATTCCGCCATCCATGATCCATTTTCCCAGGTAGAGATGATGGAGCGAAAAAATAGAATAATTGTTGTATTTCGAATCGTCGGGATACAGTCCTCTTTTTTCCACAATTAAACCGCTTCCTGAATCAGCAATTTCTTTTTTTGTACTGCCTATCTGATCGTGGTATATTTCGATACCCGAATTGGCTGTCCAGATACTGCTCAGTTTCGAAGTGATATCCACGGTAAAACCAAGTGTATTAACTTCGTCTCTTTCTTTATTCAGTATGGAACTGCTGTTTTTTTGTGTATTTCGTCCTTCAATGCCTTGCTGCCAGGAGGTAATTAGTTTTACCTGATTGAATAGTTTTCCGTGTCCCTGAATATTCATCCGGGCATAAGTCAGTATCCGCTGTTGGGGGTCAAATTCATTCAGTTTGTAATTTTCGAGCACTACTTTGTGATAAACAGGTACCCGCTCCTGCCTGAGGAATTGATTGACAAAGGTGAGTTGGATGTTATCATTCACTGCAAAAACAATTTTTGAATCAAAAGCATATTCATTGTAACCCGATGGACTTTGCTTTCCGGTTGATTTTCCACCGATGAGGTCGCCATAATCATGATAAGTACCGCCGACAATAGCAGCCAGTTTTTCCGAACTGTAATTCATTTCGCCACGACTTGTTTTTTCCATGTCACCGGTCATGTATTTACCCAGAATATTGCCGTGCAATTTTTGTTCTGAATTGTTTATAAAAGGTTCTTTGGTAAATAGTTGTAATACTCCACCTAAAGCATCAGATCCGTACTGAACCGATCCGGTTCCTTTGGCAACTTCAATTTTCTCAATCGTAAATGCATCGATTGTATTTAGATATTGATTAGGTCCGTAGCGGAAGATTGAATTGTTGATCCGGATTCCGTCGATCAGTAGCAGAGTCTGGTTTCCGGTCAGTCCCCGAATAAATGGGGAACCGCCGCCATGATTGGTTTTCTGAACAAATACGCCGTTTGTGCTTATGAGCGCATCGGGTGTAGTACGCGGACTGAATTTGTCCATTTCATTTCTACTGATTGAATTTACACTGTAGGGAATATCTACCTCTTTTTGTGGTACTCGCTGTGAGGTGATAATTACCTCCTGAATTGAAATTACCATTGTGCTATCAACTTGACCATTGGCAAAAAAGCCAATGGCTATAAGAGCGGTAAGCAAGACGTACTTTGTCATAAATGATTTAATAAGTCCAAATTATTTTAGGGTTGGTCGCCCAAAGTTAATAGAACCTATTAGTCAACAAAATATTTTTGAGATCGAGAGGCATAATTAAATGAAACTTTAATCGTCAAACTGATCGAAGCCAAACGAAATGATTCGATCAGTTTTTAATTATGCGTTATGGTATTCAAATAATTAGCGTTCTTTTCTGTCACCATCGGCAGGTTGTTTAATACGAATACTACCAATTTGTAATTAATACGTTTCGATTACTTATCCATTTTTTGAAAGCCATGATTTAATAGTTTGGCTTGCCCCTTTTACACTTCCGCCACGAATGGCTAATCCAGGCAGTACTTTTGCTTCGGGACAAAGTCTCCGGATATCGCGTTCACTGCTACCCAGGCCGCTTCCTTCGTGGGTGCAAAAGGGGAGGATCGTCTTTTCTGTAAAATCGTATTCTTCCAGAAAAGTAAACACGGCCATCGGGAAAGTTCCCCACCAGTTTGGATAGCCTAAAATGATGGTATCATACTGATCCATATTATTCATACGAGTGGAAAGTTCGGGTCGTGCATTGTTTCGTTTCTCCACGGTTGCCACTTCAGTTGTTTCGGTGTAATTAACCGGGTACGATTTTACCGTACAGATTTCAAAGATATCGCATCCGGTTATTATTACACAGAGAACAATAGAGAAGGCACCGAGAGTCGCAGAGTTTTTAGACACCCAATAATTGAATATGTACCAACTACCGGTTAATCATTTTAGCGCTACCGCCGGAATATCTTTCACCTTGCACTGCAATTTTTGACGAAGCGGTATTTATTTCCTGAAGTTCGTCAGCAGTGAATTCTATTGCCGATGCTCCGAGGTTTTCGTGTAAACGGTGCAGTTTTGTTGTGCCTGGAATTGGGACAAACCAAGGCTTTTGAGCAAGCACCCATGCCAATGCGATTTGTGCCGAAGTTGCATTTTTGCGTTGAGCAAATGCCGCAACCAAATCAACAAATGCCATATTGGCTTTTAAGTTTTCGGGTGATAAACGTGGAACAGTACTTCGGAAGTCCTTGCTGTCGAAGGTGGTGTTTTGGTCCATCTTCCCGGTAAGGAAACCCTTCCCCAGAGGACTAAACGGCACAAAACCAATCCCCAATTCTTCGAGCGTTGGAATAATTTCATCTTCAGGTTCGCGCCACCACAAAGAATATTCGCTTTGCAAAGCCGTGACCGGTTGCACGGCATGTGCACGGCGGATCACTTGAACACCGGCTTCCGACAATCCGAAATGTTTCACTTTCCCTTCCTGAATCAGGTCTTTTACTGCTCCGGCAACGTCTTCAATCGGCACATTCGGGTCAACACGGTGCTGATAGAATAGGTCAATGGCATCAATCCGGAGCCGTTTCAGCGAAGCCTCTGCTACTTTCTTAATGTTATCCGGACGGCTGTTGAGCCCGGTATTTATACCATCCTGAAAATTAAATCCGAATTTAGTGGCAATTGCAACTTGTCCTTTAAACGGTTCGAGGGCTTTGCCAACCAGTTCTTCGTTGAAGTATGGGCCATAAACTTCAGCCGTGTCAAAGAAGGTCACCCCACTTTCAACAGCCGACCTAATCAGGGTGATCATTTCCGCTTCGTCTGAAATTGTTCCGTAGCCAAAGCTCATGCCCATGCAGCCGAGTCCGATGGCTGAAACTTCCAGTCCACTGTTTCCTAATGTACGTTTTTGAATTTTTGTTTCCATGATTTTATGCTGTTAATGATGATACAAATATCAAACAGAAATATCCTTAAAAATAACTAAAAGCAAACGATAAGTTATTAAAATCAAAACAAATAGGTAAACTGATCTATTTGTTTTGATTTTTAGTATTAGTTAGAAATCTGAATTTCTGATGTAATTTCTCACGATAGAAAATTGACGCGAATTGGTGGTTAAACTGTTATATAAATTACGGATATAACTACCATTATTACGGATTTGAAGAATTGGCTTGCGATATTTAAAATGAGAGTACTCACTTTGGTTCAGATAAATTAAAAAAGTCAGCAGTCATTCGGAATGTTTCCCAATGGCTACTGACTTTTTTTAATATTTCAGACTAAATTTTGTCACTGAGCGGGCGGGGCAATAAGATGTGAAAAGGACAAAGATCCCATCTTCCAACACCATTTAATTAGAACAACTATCCCCCATGCAGTTAGGTTTTTCAGTAAACTGCTTGGCATCCCTGTATAAAAATTCTATCAGAAAACGTGAGCGATAATATCGGACAATTTTCACTCCCTGCTTTTCCAAATCGGTTGAGAATTAAGAAAAAACATCTTTCATCAATCGACTTATTTGCTGAAGCTTTTTCATCTTAAAATTATACAAGTTCAAAATGGGCATCTGGTATTTGAACTTAATAAAAACGTAAACATTGTTCTGCATCTTATGAGGATGTTTGTCTTTCATAAAAGACTATGGTTTGATCGGATGAAAGTGGAACGGATTAAGTGATTGATTGCGATTCCGTGGACGAGTTATTAAATCATGAGATAAGTATTCAGTATTCATAGTTCATGAATACCGGCTGATTTACTAAAGGTGATACAAAACTACACGGATGAAAATAGATTAAGAAAGGAAAAATTATTGGTGAAAGGAGTAGAAGATATGGTAGTTTATTTACTTCAGCTTCATCGACGATTCCCTGATATTTAACCGCCCGTTAAGTATTACGGTTTGAGGTACAAAAATCCCTTTTGATTCAATCTGTTCCAACAACAACAGAGCAGCAGTTCTCCCGATTTCTTTGGTCGGTTGAGCCACACTTGTCAATGGCGGATCAATCAGCGGGGCCAGTCTCGACTCGGTGAATCCAACCAGTGCAACATCTTCAGGGATTTTATAACCATGTTTTTTTAGCATTTTCATGGCACCAATGGCTGTCGGATCATTCACTGCAAAAATGGCTTCAGGGATATTATTTTCATTAATCAGCTTCTCCATTTCACGTTCACCATCGTTAATCATTAAGCCGGCTGTAATAATTGAGTCGTTTTCAATGGGAAGTTTATGTTTACGATGTGCATCAATAAAACCGTTCTTTCGGTTTTGGGTAAACATCAATCCTTCTGGTCCTGAGAAGTGAAATATCTTTTTATAGCCTTGGTAGATAAGGTGTTCGGTTGCAAAGAAAGCCCATTTGTAGTCGTCAATGAGTACCTTTGACGTTTCCAGCTCATTTGACACGCGGTTGAAGAAAACCAGCGGAAATCCCTGCTGAATTAATTTTTTATAATAGTCCACATTTTTTGTTTCCAGCGACAAGGAAATGATCATCCCGTCAACCATGTTATTTTCAAGTGTTTTCACGTTTTCTAGCTCTGTAATTTGTGATTCGCCCGACTGCATGATCAGAACCTGGTATCCTTTTTTGATGAAAACCTCCTGAATACCAATAATTACCTCAGGAAAAAAGGCATTGATAAACTCCGGAACAACCACTCCAATCTGGTTGGAGCACTGTTTTAGCAAACTTTTGGCCATCGGATTGGGTGAGTAGCCCATTTCTTTTGCCGTTTCCAGAATGTGGTCCCTGGTTTCTTTCCTGATATCATATTTATCGTTGAATGCCCTTGAAATAGTGGATACTGAACAATTCAGTTTCTTTGCCACATCTTTTATGGTAATATGTTTCATTTTCGGAAAGTTTTGTTTTCAGATATCTGTTAAGCCGGCAAAACTAATAAATGAAATTCATTTTCGGAAACGTTTCCGGCAATTTAAAACGTTTCCGAAAACGTTTCCGGAGATATACTCATCAGATTAAATGATTTTTTTCACTTTCATGACTAAAATTACAGCATCAAATCTTAAACTTAACTTTCTGACTGCGCATGACAATAACTGATTATATAGTAATTGTACTCTTCTCGCTCCTGATTTTATTCATCGGGCTCTCATTTTCAAAGACTTCGGGCAAGGACATGAAATCTTTTTTTGCTGCCGGTGGAGCAGTTCCATGGTGGATCAACAGCTTGTCT
>CAMDGL010000166.1 GCA_945897845.1 Chitinophaga pinensis
GCAAATTACATGATCAGCTTGTAGCCTTTGCCATGTACATTGATGATTTCCACCTTCGGGTCGTCTTTCAAATGTTTCCGAAGCTTGGTAATGTAAACGTCCATGCTTCGGGCATTGAAATAATTGTCGTCGATCCAGATTGTTTTCAGCGCAAAATTGCGTTCGAGCACTTTGTTTGCATTGTTGCATAGCAAACGCAGCAATTCGGCTTCCTTGGTAGTCAGTTTTACTTCTGCTTCACCCCCTGAAAGAGTTTGCTTGCGCGAATCGAAAGTGTAGATGCCAAGTTTGTATATGGCGTCTTCGTGCGAATTGGTATCCTGCATCACCCGCCGCATAATTGCTTCGATGCGGAAGATCAGCTCTTCCATGCTGAAAGGTTTGGTGATGTAATCGTCGGCCCCGATTTTGAAACCTTCAAGCACATCTTCTTTCATGTTCTTTGCGGTAAGAAAGATAATCGGAATGTCCATGTTGAGCAACCTGATATCTTTGGCCAGCGAAATGCCGTCTTTTTTCGGCATCATGATATCCAATATACAAAGGTTGTACGGCTGATTTTTGGTGTACCCTTTGTAAGCTGCTTCTCCGTCGGGATATAAATCGGTTTCATACCCTTTGGCAATTAAATATTCTTTCAGCAACAATCCAAGGTTTTCATCATCCTCGGCCAATAGCAATTTTACTTTTTTTTCCATGTTCTTGTATGTTTATCGGAAAATATATCATGAATTTAGTTCCTTTATTTAAATCACTTTCAACTTTTATTTTACCCTGATGGGCATCAATAATTTTTTTAACATAGCTTAATCCAAGTCCGAATCCTTTTACATCGTGCACATTTCCGGTCGGTACGCGGTAGAACCGCTCAAAAATCTGGCCAACATATTCTTTCTGAATCCCGATTCCGTTGTCTTTCACCGAAACAACCAGAAAATCATCTTTCAATTCAGTTGAAATAAAAATTTTCGGTTCGTCTTTGCTGTATTTCACGGCGTTGTCGAGCAAGTTAAACAAAACATTGGTAATATGCACGTCATCGCCCTTAATAACAGACGGTTCGGCTTTTAAATCGGATTTTAGCTCACCATTTTTTGACTTTACCCGAAGTTCAAAGTTTAAAACCACCGAATTGATCAGGGAATTCATATTTACTTCCTTGAATTTAAGTTTCAGTTTTCCTTCGTTAAAAACAGCCATTTGCAATACCTTTTCAACCTGCGTTGTCAAACGTTTGCTTTCCTGATAAATAATTCCGGAGATATGTTCGATGGTTTTTGGTGTATTGGCAACCGTATTGTCACGCAGCATCTGACTGGCGAGAGAAATCGTCGAAATCGGAGTTTTAAGCTCGTGAGTCATGTTGTTGATGAAATCGTTCTTGATGATCGATAATTTTTTTTGCCTCAGAATGATAAGGATCGTGAAGATGAAAATCCCAATCAGCATCGCTGTAAGCACAACAGTGGGGATTACCAGAATCCCGGTCTGCTTTAAAAGATATCCATCCCTTTTGGGGAAATACACATACAGATAGTTGGGCTTTTTCAAATCGGCCAGGTCGTTGGGAAATAATAGTGCCGGATATTCTTTCTGTTGGCGCGGTGTATAGTTTTTTACCCCAAAAATCCATTTTTCGTCACCTCTGTAAAATGTTTTTACGGCGTATTTGAAATCAAGCGTTACGCCTGAATTTTTTAATTCTGTTTTGATCAGGCGACCCAGTGTTTGCGCTTCAATTCTTTCTTCGATCGGCTGGTTGGAGAGCATAACAGCAATCTGTGTCATTTCGAGCATGCGTGCCCTTCTGTTCATCCGGTCTTCATATTGCTGGCTGACATAGCCGTCGAAATCGTGAATGATGTCAAATGCATTTGGGAAATCGCCTGGTTTTCCCCGTTCAATCGGTTCTTCTATGGGAGGTTCTGTATAATCAATTGAAAGTTCTTCGCTGATGATATTGCCTGACAGACGTTTCGAATACTGGAAAGAGAGCTGACTATTTTGTTGGTTGATTGCACCTGGATTGGTGCGCTGTAAATTGTTGTTTGGAAATACTCCATTATTGCGGGGTGCAAACATTTTTTTTGAGTACTCTGAATACTCCTTTAGTTTCGAAGTCTCTTCCATTTCAAGTCTTATAACGACTTGATTTAATGCTGCCTTAACTGCTGCGTCAAATTGTTCTTCTTTAATTTCAAGAGATCTGAAAATAGAATTGGTCTGTACCAGGATCAAACTGGTCATCACCAAAGCCATCAGAACTATCAATGTTAATATAACCCTTCTGCTCATAATATTGCAAATATAACCTTTTGAAACACTGGCAATAAACACTTAACAATATTTAACACGGGATTTTTTTTGCATACTTTAGCTATGCCTGGCCCTCATCTGCCGGAAAATTTTTATTTATTTTGTCGATGGCTACTTTTGATGCATTTTGTTGGGCTTCTTTTTTTGAGGTTCCGGATCCTTTACCCCAAAGTTCGTTGTTTACTTCTATGCTGGCAACAAACCAGGGTTGTTTTCCGTCGTTTTTACTTTCGTCAACGGTATCGAACGAAACGGCTCGTTTGTTCTTTTGCGACCATTCAATCAGTTGGCTTTTGTAATTTGTGTTGGTATTTTGAACTTCAACAAGATTTACATAATTGTTCAGTAGTTTTCGGGTAATAAATTTTTTTGTTTCCTGAAATCCCTTGTCTATATATATAGCACCGATTAGCGCTTCAAGCGTATCGCCATAAATATGACTCGATTCAATGGTGGAAGTGGTGTTCGATTGGATGAAGTGGTTCAGTCCAATCTGATAAGTAAGCTGGGTAAGGAAGCTGCGGTTCACCAATTTCGAACGCATTTGGGTAAGGTAACCTTCATCCTGGTTTGGAAACCGGTTGTATAAAAAATCGGCAATTGCTGCTCCCAGAATGGCATCACCCAGGTATTCGAGCCGTTCGTTGTTCACATAGTTCCCTTGCGAATCGACTTTTGAGGCCGATTTGTGAATGACAGCAATGTCGTAAATCCTTAAATTGGTAGGATAAAACCCGAGCAACGATCTTAAAAACAAATAAAACTCTTTTCTAGGAGAAGAAAAGAGTTTTATTCTTTGAACGATGGTTCGTATCACTTGTATTAAATTTTCTTGAAAATAACAGTTGCATTGTGCCCGCCAAAACCAAACGTGTTACTTAAAGCAGTTTTGATTTTGCGTTCTTTTGCTACATTGAAAGTGAAATCAAGTTTTGAGTCAATTTCAGGATCATTGGTAAAGTGATTAATTGTAGGTGGGATAATCCCATTTTGAATTGCGAGGATACATGCAATCGCTTCAACAGCTCCGGTGGCTCCCAGTAAATGACCAGTCATTGATTTACTTGAACTGATGCTCAGATTGTAAGCATGTTCTCCAAATAATCTCTGGATCGCCTGGGGTTCAGCAATATCTCCCAAAGGAGTTGAAGTTCCGTGAACATTGATGTAATCGATGTCTTCAGTATTCATACCTGCGTCTTCCAAAGCCCATTTCATGCACAAAATTGCACCACCTGATTCCGGATCGGGAGCAGTCATGTGATAGGCATCAGCCGACATGCCTCCGCCAACCATCTCTGCATAAATTTTCGCACCACGTTTTACTGCATGCTCATATTCCTCCAGAATGAGGGCTCCAGCTCCTTCGCCCATTACAAACCCATCGCGGTCCAGATCAAATGGACGGGATGCCGTCGTCGGATCATCGTTTCGGGTTGAAAGGGCCCGCATGGAATTAAATCCAGCCAAGCCTGCAGGATTTATTGCTGCCTCTGAACCTCCGGTGATAAAGATATCCACCTTGCCCATACGAATATAATTCATCGCTTCGATTAGGGCAGTAGAGGAAGAAGCGCATGCTGTTACCGTTGTGAAATTTGGCCCTCTGAATCCATAGCGGATCGAAAGCAGACCACTCGCAATGTTGGCAATCATTTTTGGAATGAAGAAAGGTGAATAACGAGGCATCTCGTTTCTGTAATTCAACGTTTCTTCAAAGAAGGTTTGTAAGCCTCCAATTCCGGCACCCCACACAACACCTGCCCGGTCTTTGTTGATCTTTTCGAGATCAAGACCAGAATCTTCCATCGCCTGCGCTGCTGCTGCAAACGCATACAAGGTAAAAGGATCGTGTTTCCTGATTTCTTTTTTCTCTACGTAAACAGTCGGATCGAAATCTTTCAGCTCGCAGGCAAAAGTTGTTTTGTGTGTTGTAGCGTCAAAATGGGTGATTGGGCCTGCGCCGCTTTTTCCATTTTTTAAGCCATCCCAGAATTCCTCAATAGAATTACCAAGCGGGTTTACAGTTCCAAGTCCGGTAACAACTACCCGTTTAAATTCCATAAATGTCGTTTTGTTATTATTACTTCAAATTTGCTTCAATGTGCGAGATCGCTTCTCCAACTGTTGAAATTTTTTCAGCCTGGTCATCCGGAATGGCCAAATCAAATTCTTTTTCGAATTCCATGATCAATTCAACTGTGTCAAGTGAATCAGCACCAAGGTCATTGGTGAATGATGCTTCATTGGTTACTTCACTTTCATCAACACCTAATTTGTCAACAATAATTGCTTTTACTTTTGCTGCAACGTCAGACATAACTCTAATTTTTGGTTAATATTAAAATAGTTTCAAAAAATTCGATGCAAAGTAATAAATTTACCCCTGATATTTCAAACAAATTTTGAATTAAATGGATGAATAAAGGTTGAATGTTATTGTAGTCAGATCTATATTTGAACTTTTCATTCTAAAATTCTATTAGGCATAAAACTATTAAAACAAAATATTAAATGAAACGAATTGCCATTTTCGCCTCTGGTGCCGGTACAAATGCACAAAAAATAATTGAGTATTTTTCTAACAGTAAAGAGGTTGTGATTGATTCTCTTTGGTCGAACGATGAAAATGCTTACGCATTGATCAGGGCCGAAAAACTCGGAATTGAAACTTTTACTTTTGACAGTGATGAGTTTTACCGGTCGAACGAAATTCTGGACAGACTTTATGATCACCGTATTGATATGATCGTACTGGCCGGATTTCTTTGGTTGGTGCCCCGCAACCTGACAGAATTGTTCACCGTTGTAAATATACATCCGGCTTTGTTGCCTAAATACGGTGGAAAGGGAATGTATGGAATGAACGTGCATAAAGCCGTTCTGGCGTCGAAAGACAAGGAATCAGGAATTACCATTCATCGGGTAAATCAGGATTACGATAAGGGTAAAATTATATTTCAGGCTACTTGTCCGATTATGCCAAAAGATACTCCTGAAACGCTGGCAGCCCGTATTCACGAACTTGAGCATGAACATTATCCGAGAGTAATTGAAGAAATACTATTGAATGACGAAGACGAGAATATTTAGGCACTAATTTTTACCACAAATCATTCATATCTATAACAAAAAGCGATGGCAGTTGATTTCTGCCATCGCTTTTTGTTACTTTTAAGACCTAAACTAACTTAGGCCTGATATGAATTTTACAAATTTAACGCGATTTGCACATGCCTTTTTATTTTTATGTCCGTAAAAAGGTTTTACCCAAACGCCGCTTCAGTTCGAAAACCCCGTTAAACCGCGGCTTTTTGTCTATACCGATATTACCATTGAGCCAGACGAGTGCTAACCTATCTGTAAAAATGCAATCTGTTGAAGTAAAAGACAATTCAAAACTTGTCCGTCATTTTATTAAGAAGTAGCAAACATGAAGAAGCACAATCTGATTTACCTGACAATTTCAATAGTGTTTTCACTGATAGAAATTGCTGATGCACAAATTTCAAGGCCGGAATACAATTCAGGAAAAGGCTTTTTTATCCTCGACGGAAAGTTGTACGATGCGGGTGGGGATGAATTTATTCCGATTGGTGCAAATACTGCTGTGTTTTGGCAATCCGAAACCAATGGGATGAAATCATTTCCGGATATGAAAAAAGCGGGTGCAAATTGTGCGCGCATTGTTTCGGTGACCAACAATCCGGTGAATTCGTGGTCGTGGCAAAGCAGTTTTACCAAGCAAAAAGCCTGTGTGAAAGCGTGTGTCGATAACAAACTGATTCCTATTCTTGAATTTCACGATGTTACCTGTGGCAATGGCTACGAAACAGATGCCGAAGGAAAATTCCTCAAAAAAGTTGTGGATTATTGGTGTACTCCGAGTTTGGTTTCGCTTTGCAAGGAATACGAGAAATACCTGATTGTGAATGTGGCCAACGAGTGGGGACCTGCGAACGTTGGATTCCGCGATGGTTACAAAAAAGCCATTACTGCCATGCGGAACGTCGGTATCAAAAACACCATTTTAATTGACGCCGGAGGGTGTGGCCAAAACCCAGGTACCCTGATCAATTATGCCCAGGAACTGCTGGATTTTGATCCGGAAAAAAACATCCTTTTTGCGATACATTTCTACGGAAATTGGATGACAAAGGAAAAAAGCAAAGCTAATTGGCAATATTACGTTGAAGATTATCTGCAAATGTTTAAAACAAAAAAAATACCAGTTATTGTAGGTGAATTTGGTTGGACCGGCGCGCCTGATAATTTTACACTTTACGATCCCAAAAAGATCATTTCTGAAAGTAACAAACATGAAATTGGCTGGCTATTCTGGGCTTGGAACAGTAATCCGGATGAAACTTACTCTGATATTATCGCGAATTACACGAAAGGATATTCAAGTGAAGCCGATTTAACTGTTCATGGTCAGTACATCGTGCAACAATTTAAAGAGTTTGGCAAAGAGGCACAAGCATTCCAGCCAACCTCAACCTCAATGAATGATTTGGAGTTGAACAGAAATATTTTATTATATCCCAATCCTTTGACTTCCAAAGTACTCAATATCAATTATGGAAATATTGAAATTGAAGGATTTAGGAAGATTCAATTAAAAAATATTTTGGGGCAGACAGTTGAAAATATTCAAATAGAAAATGGATTGCCAAGGCAACTTGTTCTGAATGGCATTTCATCAGGAACGTATTTTCTGCATTTTAGCAGCGACATAAGGAGCTATACCAGTAAACTGGTTATAATAAACTAAAACCAAACGAACATGAACCAAACCAAACTTCATGACTAAAAAACGCATATTAATCATCACATTTTTCGCAATGTTTGCTTTGGCAACCGGCGCACAGGATCTGAAAAACTGGTTTGTTTTTAATCCTGAAAATAAAGTTGTTGGTTCAGAAACCGACATGGCCGATTGGCTTGATAAACCAGCCGGAAAACATGGTTTCGTGCTGATTAAAGACAACCGGCTGGTGTTTGAAGATGACACTCCTGTTAAATTCTGGGGAACCAATGTGTGCAGTAATCTTCCATTCATGAAATCAGAAGAAGCAGTCAAATGGGCTGATTTCCTTTCGCGGTTTGGCTTCAACGGGGTTCGCTTTCATAAATTCACATGGGGTGCGACCGACGGAATTCACTCCACCGTAATTACCGATGCAAAATGGAAGAATTTCGACTTTCTGTGCAACGAGCTGCGCAACAAGGGAATATATTACGGCTGGTCGCACATTTATGGTCACAAAGTAATGAAGGCCGACAGTGCCCGAATCGTTGGCTACAGCGAGCTGGCTGCCACCAAATTCCCATGGTCGCACCTGAATGGCACCACTTCTGCGTTGGTCAATTTTGCTGAAGATCTTCAATCGCTCAACATCGAACTAACGGTGAACATGCTCAACCACGTCAATCCGATTACTGGTTTGAAATATGCCAACGATCCGGCGCTGAGTTTTATCGAATTTCAGAATGAAGACAATGTTTTCTGGAGCGCCATCGAAGAAACACTTAAACAAACGCCAACATACAGGGCCATGCTCTGCCGTAAGTTCAGTAAGTGGCTAAAAGCCAAATACGGAACCGACGAGCAACTCAAAAAAGCATGGGCCAACGAAGGACTGCCTTCAGGAGAAAGTATTGCAGCAGGAAATATTTATCCGCAACCCAATCACGGCTTATTTAGCTGGGAATCAGGACAGGCAGTAAAGGAAAAGCGCACGGTGAAGCAGCACATTCTCGACAAAGCCAATTTCCTGTACGATGAGCAAATGAAATTCTACAAAAAGTTTGAAAAGGCCATTCGCGAAACCGGTTACAAAGGGCCGCTGGTGGGGAGTTGCTGGCAGGCAGGAACCGGCTTGGCGCATCTGCTCAACCTCCACGCCGATGCCGAAGTTGGAATTATTGATCGTCATAACTATTTTGGCGGCGGAAAAGGTCACAGTCTGGCTCCCGGAAAATTCGACAATACGCCAATGGTTTCCAGGATTGGTTCGGGGCTGTTTAGTGCAGGTTTGCAACAGGTGAGCAATCGTCCTTTCGCTTTTTCGGAGTGGATGAGCCTGATTCCCAACGAATGGACAGCAGAAAGTTCGCCGATGATTGCCGCTTACGGACTGGGACTTCAGGGCTGGGATGCCTCGTACGTGTTTGCCACCGACATTCCGGG
>CAMDGL010000167.1 GCA_945897845.1 Chitinophaga pinensis
CGTCCTTGCTGGAACCAGCCAACACTGCCTAAAATGCGCTGATCGTCGTAATTCAGTTCCTGTCGGCCAGCTTTCAGGCTAATTTCCGGATTAAAATTTATTTCAGCCCAAGCCTGATGTACTGAAGTTGCGAAATCCTGATTGCTGACCAACTGCGCCTGACTTCCCCACGTGCGGACGTCCTGCAGTACCAGCCCAACTTTCAGCAAATCCATTTTGTAATCGAAATTGAGGCGGGTGCGCTGAGAAGTAAAAACCGATGCTTTCTGGTCTTCGGCTGCAAGCGTTGAATATCCGTGACTGTATTCGGTGCGTGGCCTGAATTCGCCGGAAAGGCTGAACTGAGCTTTTGCCTGACTGCCCAAGAAAAGGCAAAGAATTGCTATATAGAATGATTTTTTCATCGTTTTATCAATTACATTTCTACTTTTTTACCATACCCTGCTTCGCGTTTTTCGGCGGCTTCAATCCATTTTGGTAACAGGTTTTGTTTGAAAGTTTGTTTTTCTTCACGTAGTTTTTTCATATCCAATCCGATAAATTCCTGCGCTTTGTCTTTGGTGGCAATATCAGGATAAGGAACTTCCTGATTGAAACCTTTGCTGGCAAGTAACCTGGCTAGTTTGATGCGTGTTTCTCCGGTAATGGCAATTCCGGTCGAAATAATCCGGCCAATTTCGATTGGTGCGTGAAACGATGCGCCATGACTGGCAGCAGCAAAATCCCAGCGCCATTGTGCATGACGGATTCCCTGAAGGATATCTTTCATCTCTGCCTCGGTGGCTCCCAAATCCCAGGCTTTCTTGGCTTCAACATGTGCATGAACCAGGTGTTCTTCAAGCTTATCGCGGTTTTCAATTATTTTATCCTGACGGTCGTACACGCTTTGTATCAGTTTGGCCGTTTCCTCGCGGTGACAAACCTGACATGAATTGGCTACATTGTTGAGCGGTGACTGAAGGTGATGATCTGTAAATTTCTGGCCACCTTCACTTTTGTATGGCATGTGGCAATCGGCGCACGAAACTCCACGTTCAGCATGAATTCCCATCGAATGTGTTTCATATTCAGGATGCTGGGCTTTCAGCATTGGCGCCTTGCTCATGGAATGAGTCCAGTCTGAGAATTCAATTTCATCATAGTATTTTTCAATCGCTTCGGCGCTCATTCCTTTGTCCCATGGGAAAGTCAGGTAATTGGCGCCTTCCACTTTGTGTTTGTCGAAATAATATTCAACATGACATTGTGCACAAACCAGCGTCCGCATTTCCTGGTGCGAAGCTTTTGTGATGTCTTTTCCCTGCCGCGCAAAAGCTTCAATTAATCCAGGACGAGAGATATGCAGATTCATGGTTTTCGAATCGTGGCAGTCGGCACAGCCAATTGGATTGACCACTTCGGCTCCCATTCCAGACCATTTTCCCTTATAGAATTCTTCAACACCTTTTTCGTTCATCAAACGCGGAACATCCGGGCTTTTACAGGTCCAGCAGGTTGAAGGCTGAGGGCCATCTGTATCATTGGTTGGGCCTCCGGTACGCAAAGTATTCCGGATATCTTCGATGGCGTAAAAATGCCCGCGTCCCTGACTATAATCTTTTGAAAATCCGTAACCCGCCCAAAGAACTACCAGGCGTGGATCGACCTCGAGCATGTCAATCATGCGGCTTCCATTGTATTTGCTGGCGAAGGTGGTATCGGATGTCTGGTAATACGACTGAAATTCCCGCGGATAGTTTTCACCCCAAACCGCATTTCTGGGTTCAAACTGCGAGATTTCTGTTTTTGGAACATTCACAAAAACAGCTTCAGCCCTCCGCTCAATAACCGATGAGGCCAGTAAGCCAACCAAAAATACGACAACAATCGTAACAATAAAGATAAGCCATGCCATCCATGGACGATTCTCAATAAGGTGTGATACAGGTTTCATATGTTATATTTTATTTGTAATTATTCTGAAAGATATTCATTTAGCCATACAGGTACAGGGCTTTCAGGCAGCGGAACCCTTGCATTTGGCGTACTGCTCAGGCTGTTCACCCGGCCATGCGGAACTTCCCGGTGACATTCCCAGCAAACCCTGTCGGTAGCATGAACGTCCTGATTTTTTACGGAGGAAACCAACTTCGGATCGAGCAGCAACTTTGAATGACAGCGAATACAGTTTTGATGAACCACTTCCCTACCCGCTTCATGAATAAAAATAACCTGCGGCTCCAACTTCAGGGCAAACATCGAAGCATGGCGCATACCGTCTTTTGCTTTGAAAAAGTACTTGTTGAATACATTGTTATGCGGCACATGACAATCGTTGCAGTTGGTATATTGCCGATGTGAACTGTGATTCCAGGTGGCATACTGAGGAGCCATGATGTGACAATTGACGCAAGTTTCAGGATTATCAGACAAATAAGAATAGGCTTTGCTGACATAAAAAAGAAAAAAGAACAGCCCGATAAAAATTCCAGCTACAAGCAGTACCGGTAATCTCCATTGTTGTGGCGGAAGTAAATACAATATGAATTTCATAACTCGCTACTTCAGGTTAAATCAAACAAAAACAGTTTCAGAAAAAATACAATTACCTGATTTGATGATTGAAGTATAAAGGTAGGCCTATTAGACGTAACAAAGTGTAACCAATGTTACAATGTTGAATTGTTATTGAACATGAAAAAAATGCGGAAGCTTCAACCTCCGCATTTTCTTGATTTATTTACTGAATTTTTCTATTCGGATGATCTGCTTTCCGGAGAGCATCTTACAGAAGTAGATTCCCTGCCGGAGTGAATTCACGTTCAGGCTGATCGTTTGCCCCGATTCAATATTGAAGAATTTTTGTAATGAAATTGTTCTTCCGGCGATATCGCAAATTTCAAGTTGCATTTCCTTCAACGGGTTTCCGGAGTATTGAATATTCAGCACATCTTTTACCGGATTCGGGAAAAATTTCACCGATGGAATTGTTCGATCAGGATTAATTCCGGTCACCAAAGTTTTCAACGAAATAATTTCAGAATAAACTACATTTCCGCTGGCATCCTTTAAAATCAGGTTCGATTGGTTGTTTTCGCAGTTGATCGAATTGAGTGGAATACTGTCGCTTTTCACAATTGTTCCGTCGCACAGACGCCATTCAACAGTCATATCTTTGCTGGTCAGATCGTATTGTATATAAGGATTATCTCTGTAGCCGCTAACCCACCAGTTAAATGGAGCTTCGGTCACAGTGCCATTCGAATTGAATACAAATGTTCCCGTCACATAAGTTCCATCAGGTGTTACGGCTTTTACCGTGTACATTTGAGTTGGGCACAGACCTTTTACATCCTGACCCTCGGTACCGTTTGACCAGACATATTTGTCGGCTTTTACCAGCGAATTGTTCAAGTAAACCTGGGCTTTTGCCCAACCTGCGCACGACGACATTTGTATTGGGAAGCTTGATTCGTAGCGCATTGTGTAAGTGTTGACCGGTTTGATAACGTAAGTTGTATCGGGTTTTATTCCGGTAACATAAATATCAATGGTTTCGCACCAGGTAGCAACGCAACCGGTAACTGTTTTAACCGTCAAACACACCTTTCTGAAAGGATTTGGATCTCCCAGAATACTGTCTATTACAATCGGGAAACTAAAAATATGCATCGGATTGGCTTCGTTGCTGGTATAACCATCGCCAAAATCCCAGCTCCATTCCACTGGTTCGGGCCATGCTTTCGAATAGAAATCCAATACCAGTGCCGGAGCAAAAGTTTTAATATCGTAATTGATCGAATATCCGAAAACTGTTTCACATTCAACAGGTTTTGGATCGACCGGATCAATAACAGGTATATTTGGATCGATAGCATAAACGGCATCACAAAATTGATCGGTGCAATTGTTGATTCCGCTAATGGTGAGGCAAACTTTACGATCGGGTCGGCTGAGATCGAAAGTTACAATCGGCTCTTTTTCTGTGCTTGTTTTACCATCGTCGAATTGCCATAAATATTTCAGGGAATCGCCATCCGACAGGTTGGTCAGTTGAAACGAAGCGGTTTTGGCTATCGAATCCCATGCTGTTTGATAATACTTGAACCTGGCTTTGCAGGGCGGTTGCGAGTAGGTAGTTCCATCCATGATGTTGATGATCTCGGAGTAAAAACTTTTGCATGAGTCGGCAGTAAGAACCGTCAGACTGACAGTGCGGTATGGACTCAGTTTTACAGTTGGACCTCCCAAAGGGTGGTTAAAAACAAACATGGGATTTTGCTCAGTACTGGTATTTCCATCACCAAAATCCCAGAACCAAAATGTTACTTTTCCTTCGGATCGGTCATAAAAATCTATGGCTGTTGCAGGTACAAGCGACATTACTTTGTCGTTGACTGCATATTTGAATGCAGCCCTGCAATTTCCATTTGTGATGCTGGTCTGTGCACCTGTTATAAAACCTGATAACATCAGTGCGATAAGTAAAAGATTTCTCATAAGATCAGTTTTTTGAACATTGACACTTTTATAGACGTGCCAACCAAAAAAAAGGTTGCGCAAAGATTTAAGAGAATATGAGAAAATACAAAGTTGAAAAATTGGGGAATTGGATAAGAGTAAATATTATAGAGTAAAGTTAGACGTATTAAGTCGTAATCATACTGAGGGTTATTTTCTGAAGGGTTCAAAAACCATTTGAAACTGCCGTTCGGAAGGCATTACCCGATATTTGTTTAGAACCGAAATCGCCGTACAGCCCACTCCGCTTAAAGCGTAATCCAGATTTAAAGTTACACCGTCAAATGGCTTTAGCTGGAACGGATAAAGTGCGCGCGACAGGTTGTCTGATTGTACGTTTTGAGCACTGAAATTAAATAATTCGGATGAGGAAATCCGGACACCGACTCCCTGTTCATTTTGCAGGCTTGCCCAGCGAACATCTGTTTTGTTTCCGTTTTCCTGCGGAATGAGGTACGGCACATATTGCTCTGCGACTGAACCAGAATATGTTCCGATTTTTGCGCCGGTTTTGCGGTCTGGATAAGTTTCGAACGGTCCGCGGCCATACCATGTCACCTGATTGAATGACGGGTTAAGCACCAGCTGAATTCCCGTGCGCGGAAGCCATTCGGGCATTTTTCCGCATGGAGTTATCGTGTGATCTAGTTCTATTTTCCCGGTTCCCCAGATGGTATAAACATAGCGATTTTCGAAGGAGGTACTTAAATCGGCATTCGAAGTATGGCTTTCAATGGTCAACTTGATTTTTCCTGCTTCTTTGTCCCAATTGATGCGATCGGCTTTGGTCGTCAACTGATCGAGACCGTGTGCAAACCAGGCATTCGATTGCCCTGATCCCATTCCCGGAGTCCGCGCCAATCCCGATTGCCAGATTGTCCAGTTGTCGATATCGTTCGCCAGAGGTGCACGCCAGAGGTTGAGGTTGAGGCCTTCTTTCAGCAATTCACTTCCTTCATAATTTACCGAATTCAGGTTGCCCGTTTGTTTATTGAAATGATATTCAAAATTTGGTCCTTTCACCTTTATTTGTTCATTGTCTGCTAAAATTTCAGGAACAATTTCGGTTTCAACAACTTCGTTATCTCTGGCTATTCTGGTTTCCAGCGGAAGCTGATCCCAAGCCAGTTCGAACCCTTTTGCAGCCCAAGGCTTATCTGTTTTCTGACGGAAACTCACCAACAGGAAATACTCTTTCAACGGTTCTTTCGTCAAGGGCAAATACGGAATGGTGTATTTGGCTTTCGACAGCGGTGTAACTGATGTTCCCAAAGTTCCTTCTTTGATTACTTTTCCCTCGCACTGAATTTGCCAAACGGCATCCAGTTCGCTGGTATTGGTAAAGTGCAACCGGTTCCAGATTTCCACTTCGCCTTTTGCTTCGTCCAGCATTTTAACAGAAACTGGCTGTGCCGATTTCTTGATCTGCCACATTTCGGGCTGCGGCGTACGATCGGGCCAAATGTTACCGTAAGTGCGGCCGCCAACTCCCATACTGAAAAATTCCTGGCCGGTTTTCTGTTCATCAAAATCGAGCCAGCAAAGCGCCGATTTTTTAGTCGCCTCGGTCGGATTGAGCAAATCCTGAACGTTAATTGCTTTGTCGAAAATGGCCAGCTGATCGAATGCCGCGTTGCTGTAATGGTTCGGATTTTCCTGCGCTTCAATCTCCGGATTGCGCCCAAGGTTAATTGGGAAAGGTTTGTTTTCGATGGTCAGTGAGCAAGCTGTTTCAGCTTTCTTTTCGCCATCAATATAGATTTGAAGTTGTGTTCCGTTATAAATTCCGCTTACCAGATGCCAGTTGTTTTTCCAGTTTTCAGGAAGCGTTGTTTTTACACTGGTTTTCTTCCGGTCACCCACATAAAATTCCAACTCTGTTTCGCTGTTCTGTTCGATACCAAACTGAAAGAAACCTTTCGAGAGGAAAGTGCCGTTGCCATTCCATTCGCGGGGTTTTACCCAAAATGAAACGGTCAAAGCTTTTCCGGAGATATCGAGTTTCGGGTCGCGGTACAATTCCACCCAGGTGTCCGTTCCGGTGAGTTGAACAGCCTGCCCGAATTTGCCGGGCACCAATTCTGTTTTACCCATCAAAGCTGCAGAAATAGTATTCCCGGAAGCATCGGGCGTGCCGATGTATTTTTCGCGAACTCCGGGACTTACAAAATCCCAGATGGCACCACCCATCAGTCGCGGATATTCGTAAATGACATCCCAGTATTCGTCGAGTCCACCCATGCTGTTGCCCGATGCCGATAAATATTCGTCCATAAACGACGGGCGCGGATCAACCGATTCGGGCGATTGACCGAAAAGCACCTTCAACTCGAACGGAGTTCCATAGCGCGGACCAATAATATCTTCGCATTTTACCGGATTGTTTTTCCCCGGATGATCGAGGTCATTTCCGCCGTACATCCAGTCCGGACGGCTCGGATCGAGACGTTTGCCGGCTGCAATGACTTCGCAGATGTTAAAGCCCGAACCACTTTCGTTTCCGGCACTCCAGAAGATGATGCTCGGGTGATTGCGATCGCGCAGCACCATTTTTTCAGCACGCTCCACATAGGATTTTGTCCATTCTGGCAAGTTCGAGATAAATTCGGTGGCATGAGCTTCCACTCCGGCCTCGTCCACGATATAAATTCCAATTTCGTCGGCCAGTTCGAGGTACTCTTTTACCGGTGGGTAGTGACAAGTTCGCACGCAGTTGATGTTGAACTGCTTCATCAGGTAAAAATCTTTGCGGATGGTTTCCACATCCATCGTATGCCCCAAATCGGGGTGCTGCATGTGGCTGTTCACGCCATTCAGTTTTACCGGAACACCATTCACATAAAATACCTGATGCCTGACATCTACTTCTTTAAAGCCAATTCGTTCGGCCAAAGCTTCAGTAGTTTTTCCGGAAGGATCAACCAATTCGAAGCCAATGTGGTATAAATTGGGCTTTTCATCCGACCATTTCAATGGCGATTTGACGGGTGCATTCATCCAAATTTTAGTTTTTTCGCCTGCAGCCAAAGAAATTTTTGCGGAAGTCAGGTTTTCTAAAACCGGCTGATTATTTTGATCGAGTAGAGTCACTTTGACTTGATAATCCTTGATTGGCAATGCTGAATAATTCTGAATTTCGGCTTCCACTTTCAGGGTGGCATCCTCGTATTTCTCATCCAGATCGGTGCTGACGTAATAATCGCGGATGTGCACTTTCGGAGTGGCCATCAGGTAAACACTCCGGAAAATGCCTGATAGCCGCCACATGTCCTGATCTTCGTTGTAGGTTCCGTCGGAATACTGAAAAACCATCACCGAAACCGTGTTCTTTCCGGGTTTCACCAGCTTGGTGACATCAAATTCGGCAGGCTCGTTGGCACCCTGATTGTAGCCTACTTCCTGACCGTTCACCCACACAAAATAGGCAGAAGCCACACCTTCAAAATGCAGGAAAAGCTGTTTGTCTTTAAAATTGGAAGGGACTGTGAAGGTTTTGCGATAGGAGCCAACCGGATTGTAATCGCGAGGGATTTTGGGCGGATCGGCCTTAAAAGGCTGCGAAACGTTGCGGAAAATTTTTTCGCCCCAACCCTGCATCTGCCACATTCCGGGTACAGTAATTTCTGCCATTCCCTTATCATTAAAATCACTCCTGAAGAAGTTTTTGTTGATGCCATCGGGATTGACGGTATACAAAAATTTCCATTTGCCATCGAGCGAAAGAAATCCTGAGGATTGTTCGGGCAAATTGATTACTGCCTTTTCGAGAGTGGAATAGGGGAGAAGTGGTACATGTCCTTCTTCTTGATTTAAGCCGATCATCTGCGGATTTTCGATGTAGTCGTAGATGTTTTCGAGGAAAGGTTTATGCTGTGCAACGAGCGATTGAATGCTGAAAACCAGTAAAATGGCCAGTGCGGAGAATGTGATTCTGTTCATGGTTGTGGGTTAAGTGTCAGTGGTACAATTATAGAAAATTGTT
>CAMDGL010000168.1 GCA_945897845.1 Chitinophaga pinensis
TTGCTTGAAAAATACTTCATCGGAAAAGAAACAGACTGGGTTGACGAGGCTTTACGGGATTATGGATCGATTCAAAGCTATCAACTTAGTGCCTCGGGTGGAAACAACGCCATGAAATACTTTATTTCAGGAAATTACAATGGAGAAAAGGGCATCATGGAGAAAAGCTCCTTCGATAAATACAGCTTCCGTGCAAAAGTGGATGTAAAACTTTCAAAAGCGGTTTCGGTTGGTTTTAATTTTAATCCGACCTACAGCAAAAAAGAAACTCCTTCAGAAGACCTGACCGATTATTTGCGGTTCCCAAGCTGGGTACCTGTGCGGCATACCGAAGCGACAGCGGCCTTGACCGGTCGTAAAATCGGAGAATATGCACATCCCTACCATTTTGGCCGTATTGATTACAGTGGAATTGGGCTCAACAATGAAACATGGCACATTACCTCCGGAAGTGCTTCCGGATCTTCGTCACACAATCCGGTGTCGGTTCGGGAACGAATCAATATTTTTACCGATGATTACAGGTTACAGAGTAATGTATATCTGACCATCGACCTGCTTCCGGCACTGCAATTCAAAACATCGAATGGGATTTACACCGCCTACCGTGAATTTAACGAAAAGACCCAGACAGAAGCTGTAAAAGCAGGGGACCCCAATGCTTTAAACCGCGAGACCCGTCTGCAAACTGACTTATTAACAGAAAACACCCTGAACTATACAAAAAAAACGGGAGACCATGACATAGGCGGATTATTGGGTTTCACCATGCAAAAGACACAGGATAAATCAAATACCATTATTGCTACCGGATTTCCCGACGAAGAAATTCTGTCGTTCAATATGGCATCCACCATTTTACTCGATAGTCCGGAGCTTCCGGGAACAAAATCATATTACTATTCCGAATCGATGATGTCGTTTTTAGGCCGTATTAATTACGCTTACAAAGGGAAATACCTTTTGTCTGCCAGTTTCCGTACGGATGGCAGTTCCAAATTTGCTGAAGGAAACAAATGGGGAAATTTTCCAGCGGCTTCTGTTGGATGGCGTGCATCAGACGAAACCTTTCTAAAGGAATATAAATGGTTGTCGAACCTGAAATTAAGAGCCAGTTACGGATTGACCGGAAATAATAACATTCCACAGTATTCATACATGAATTACTTAAACACAAGTAATTACGTCACCGGAACCGGCAATGGTTCGCTGGTTCCCGGTCTGGCATCGAACAACACCGCTTTGGGAAATCCTGAAATCACCTGGGAACAAACCAGCGAAGCAAATTTCGCGGTCGATCTGGGATTGTTCGATAACCGCCTGAATCTTTCTGTTGAGTATTACAATTCGACCACCATTCAGTTGCTTTTACAGCAACCAGCCATGTACATAACAGGTCATCAGACCTTCTGGAACAACATCGGACGGGTCAGTAACAACGGGATCGAAGTAGAGCTAAATACGATCAATATAAACCTGAAGAATTTCACCTGGAAAACCTCCGCCAATTTCTCGGCAAACAAAAACAAACTGCTGGGCTACGGTGACAAAAGCAAAGAAGACAATTTTGGTGAAAGAAACGAGGTTTACCGGGCCATCGTTGGACAGCCGGCCATTCAGTATTTTGGATACAAAGGCGATGGCATTTACCTCACTTTTGAAGAAGTAGCAGCGGCAAAAGCCATGAAAGATGCCAATGGCATACCCTTCAATTTTGGTGAATTCACACCCATCATCGGAGGGTTGAAAGTAGTAAATATGAACGGAGACAACATCATCAACGGTGACGACAGGGTAATAATTGGCGATCCATTCGCTGATTTTACATGGGGCATAACCAATACGTTTACTTACAAAAAATTCGACCTAAGCTTTTTATTTCAGGGTGTGCAGGGCGTTGATCTCATCAATGGAAATCTGAATTACAACGAAACACTTCGCTCGAACACCGTATTTCTTAACAACAGATATGTGAGCCCGATGTATCCGGGAGATGGCAAAACCGTTTATGGCACCAACACTGCAGGAAAGTACCTTTTGCTTACCGATTATGGGGTTGAAGATGGATCGTACACTGCGCTCCGCGATTTTTCAATGGGGTATACCGCTCCAAAAAAAGTAGCAAAAGCATTAAAAATATCCGAACTGAGATTTTACCTGTCGGCTCAGAATCTGCTCTATTTTATGGCTCCGGGTTACAGGGGAGTAAATCCTGAAGCACGCAGAACCAGTGGTGACTATGACAATCCGTTGATTGACGGTTACCAGCGGGGAGTGTTTCCGATCAACAGAACTTTTACTGCCGGACTCGATCTTACATTCTAATGAATCAATTAATTAATAATACTGTTTTCAAATGAAAAGGAATATACGATTAATAATAGCGCTTTCTTCGATTATCCTTTTAACCGGATGCGAGGATTTTTTGACTGACAAGCCAGAATCAGTGCTTACTCAAAATGAATTTTTCAACACACCAACACGAATCAACCAGGGAATAATCGGATGCTACGCTGGTATGGCTACCATTATGAGGGACGATTGGGTATTCACTGAAATGAGAAGTGACAATACCTGCGTAGCCAATACCGGAACAACAGGTATAGATCGGGTTGATTATTGTGATCTGGCGTTTTTCAGGACATCGCCCAGCTTGCCGATGATGCAAAGCTACTGGTATAAACTTTTCCAGAACATTTCGAATGTGAATGCGATTTTGCCTTCAGTAGCCGACAATTCGTACATCACTGTTGAGAAGCAACGGACGCAATTCGAAGCTGAACTGCTTTTTATAAGGGCATACCACTATTTTACCCTCGTAAATTTATGGGGCGATATGTTCAAGGTTACGAAAGTAATAAGTGCTGAAGATGCAAAAAAGCTGACACGTTCTCCTGTTTCCGAAATCTACAGCGAAATCATCATTCCTGATCTGATTAAATCGGCAAATCAGGCTCCCGACAGTTATTCAACAAACGACCTGGGGCGGATTACCAAATGGGCAGCCAAGAGTTTGCTGGCCAAAGTCTATATGATGCTTGGAGGTGCTGATAATTTAGCCAAAGCCAGGCCACTTATCGAAGAAGTACTGACGGCATCGTCACACGGACTGTTAACCGGTAGCGGTGCTTATGCCAAAATATTCGATGTATCGAATGAAATGAACAAGGAAATCATTTTTGCCGTTCGCTATGCCGGAGGAAGCACCGGACTCGGTTCTCCGTTCTGGGGCACATTTGCACCCGACAATTCAGGAAATATATTCCTGGCAGTAGGAACTCCCGAAGGAGATAATAACCCGACTTACGAAATAATTAACCTTTTTAATTCAGAATCCGGCGATACCCGGAAAGATGCATGTTTTAGATTGTGGTTTAAATCAACAACCGATTCCGTCCAGTATATTGCAAAGTACATCGATCCAACCATGATTCTGCCTGATCAGTCGGAAAATGACTGGGTTGTTATCCGCTATGCCGATCTGGTACTTCTGAACGCTGAAATTATGGCGCAGGACGGACGTCACACCATAGCTCATGCCGAGGTAAACAAAATCAGGCTTCGGGCCGGATTAAAAGCCATCGCGGCGCCATTCGGATCAAAAACAGAGGCTCTTGATGCCATTTATAAAGAACGCCGGCTCGAACTTGCCTTCGAAAATCATCGATGGTTCGATCTTCTGCGCATGGGAAAATCATATAATGATCCAAACAAAGCCGTTAATATTCTGAAGAAACATGTGTTCGAAACCGATTGGGTGAGGTTGTATTCAGAATACGATAAAATACCAATTCCCGCTCAGGCACTGTTCACCAATCAACGATTGCTGTTGCCTATCCCTCAAACCGAGATTGATACAAACAATGAACTGAATATTCCTCAAAACGAAGGTTATTAAAAAACGTAGCTATGAATCAGATAAAATTAACCCAAAAGGCAGTTTTTCTGCTTGTACTTTTTAGTCTTGTATTGGGAATTGGCTCCTGCATGAAAGAAGAAGAAGCTCCGCAAAGAACGGTTGCTCAATATGTGCAGGATCTGAATCAATTCATTACTTCCGAAAAAGCGGTTGTTGCCGCTTGTGTGATTGGGTACAACAAAGGCGATTTCAAATTTGCAAGTGCAAAGAATTTCACTGCATATACCACTGGTTACGTGAAGGTTCTGGATGCAGCCTTACCACTGGTTAGCAAACCCAATGTTACGATTGCTGAAATCGTCAAGTCACAACAGACTTTCAGCAAACCCGGAGAGTTGTTTCTGAACAATGTTTTCATTTCAGACAGACGACCCTTGAATGAGCTGATTGTGACTTGTGAAGCCCTGAATACTGCCACACCCGTCGGGACAGGTGCCGGCAAAGTAACCCAGGAAGTAAAAACTGCCTTCACTGCAGAGATAACCAAAGCAAAAACATGGCGCGATGCTTCAACAACCATCGAACGCCATGTAGTTGAAGCTGTTAAAAAACTGGATGGATCAAAAAAGACATTTGAAGCTTCAATCGGCAAATAATACCAATGAAGAAATGATTTTAAGGTTCCTTTTACTTTCCGTTTGTCTGGTAATTTCATCAGTTGCCTTGAATGCCAGAAGCATCAGGGTCAATAATGTTGCCCAATACAATATCCATGTCAAGGCATTGGTTGCCGGTGATTCAATTGTATTGGCCAATGGGGTTTGGAATGACGCACAGCTTATTTTCAAAGGCAAGGGAGAACAGGGAAAATACATTTATTTAACCGCAGAAACTCCGGGAAACGTTACTCTTGAAGGAGAATCCTGCCTTCAATTGTCAGGTGAATGGCTGTATGTATTCGGTTTGGTATTTGTAAATGGTCACTCGCCCAGGAAAACGGTTATCGATTTCAGAACCAGTTCAAAGGATTTTGCCTATAACTGTATTTTGACAAATTGTGTGATCGATAACTTTAACCAGCAGTTAAAAACCTCAGCCGACCATTGGGTAGGCCTGTGGGGGAAAAACAATACGGTGGAATATTGCTATTTTGGTGGAAAAACGAACGAAGGCACCACTTTTGTCATCTGGCCCGATGATATCAATTCAACAAACAATCGTCATTTTGTTTTTCGTAATTACTTCGGATATCGTCCACCTCTGGGAGTTAACGGAGGAGAATCCATCCGGATCGGCACGAGTCAGGTTTGTTCAAACAACTCAGGCTCGGTGATTGAGGGAAACTATTTTGAACGATGCAATGGCGAGGCAGAGATCATTTCGAATAAATCAGGCGGAAACGAATTTTTAAACAATACGTTTTTCGAGTGTGAAGGAAGCCTGACTTTAAGACACGGCAACCGCGCATTGGTTGCGGGTAACTGGTTTATCGGAAACGGGAAAGCGAATACCGGCGGGGTCCGGATCATTAACGAAGGACACCAAATCTTTAATAATTTCTTTTACCGACTTCGAGGTGAGGAATTTCGTTCGGCAATTGCGATTATGAACGCCATTCCGAATTCTCCACCTTCAGGATATGCACCTGTTAAAAATGTAATCATTGCCAACAACACCTTTATTGACTGTACTTTACCTTGGAGTTTTTGTGTAGGCGCCGGTGAACGGAACCGAACCATTCAACCAGAAAGTACACACCTGATCAACAACCTGGTTTATTGTCCCAACGTTTCGGAGCTGATAAAAAGTTACGGCAATTCGTCAGGTATAACCATGAATAACAACCTGATGGTAAATAACAAAGGTTTCTATAAAACCACCGGCTCTGTATCAGGTGAGGTTTTTAGCGCCAAAGCCGGAACTCTTGAAATTGCATATACATCCGTGAAAGCCAAAAATTTAAATTTTATTAAAAAGGACATTTTGGGTCAGCTTAGAACCGATGGCGTAGTCGGAGCATTTCAAAATAAAGGAGATGATCCGAAAATTGAATTGGCTTCGGCCAATAACTGCGGGCCGCTCTGGTACAAGCTTTTAAAAGCGTCAAATTGAAAATTTAATAAACAAACACTTAATAAAGAAAAGATGACAACAAAATTTCCTTTTCCGGGAACAAGCCTGAGTCTGGCATTAATTGGGCTCTCTGTTTTTCCTTCGCTTGCAAATAACGTGAGTGAAAAACCCACGAAACCAAACATTTTATTTATTGCTGTCGATGACTTAAAACCTTTGTTCAGCGCTTATGGCGACCGTCATGCCAAAACACCGGGAATGGACCGACTGGCCAAAGAGGGCATTGTTTTTCAGAACAGTTACTGCCAGCAGGCGATCTGTGCTGCCTCCCGGGCAAGTATAATGACAGGAATGCGGCCTGATAAGACCAGAGTGTGGGATTTATTAACCGATTTCAGACAAGTTAATCCCAATGTGGTAACCATTCCTCAACATTTCAAATCGATGGGTTACGAAACCGCCGGAATGGGGAAAATTTTCCACATGGGAAGTACCGGACCTGGCCATGATTCACCATCGTGGAGCGTTCCTTACCGTGATGCAAAAACGGTAAAGTATGTAAATACATCGGATGTAAAGGCTGATGGGAAAGGAAAAGCCACTGAATGTGCCGATGTTCCCGATGAAACCTATCATGACGGAAAACTGACTGAAATGGCTGTTCAGTTAATGGATAGCCTGAGCAGGAACAAAAAACCTTTCTTCATGGCTGTTGGCTTTCTGAAACCTCATCTCCCTTTTGTTGCTCCAAAAAAGTACTGGGATTTATACGACCGGAATGAATTTAAAGTAGCACCCTTTCAGAAAAAAGCATTGAACAGTCCTGATGTTGCATATCACCGTTCAGGAGAATTGAAAGGATATTCCGACATACCACAATTTGAAAGTTATTCGGAGAAGGAATTGGATCATTTACCGGTTGACAAGCAAAAAGAGTTGATCCATGGTTATTACGCAGCAATGTCGTACATGGATGCTCAGGTTTTGCAATTGCTCAACGAACTCGACCGTTTGGGAATCCGTGAAAATACCATTGTTGTATTATGGGGCGATCATGGCTGGCATTTGGGCGATCATGGATTGTGGAACAAACACACCAATTTTGAAGAAGCCACTCATGCTCCATTGATTATAAGTGTACCGGGCAAAAAAGCAGGGATCAAACCTACCACCCAATGCGAATTTGTCGATGTCTTCCCCACTCTTTGCGAACTCTCAAATATTCCAACTCCTAACTATCTCGATGGAATAAGTCTGGTTGCGGCAATCAATAATCCGGCAATAGAATTGCGGCAATATGCATTTAGCCAGTATCCCCGTGAAAAAGATAAAATGGGATATTCCATCAGAACCAAACGATTCCGTTATACCGAATGGAATACAAACAGTTACAGAACAAATCTGCCTTACAGTCAAAGCAATGTAATTTCCCGCGAACTGTACGATTACCAAAAGGATCCGCTTGAAACTGAAAATCTGGTAGGCAAACCCGAATACCAACAATACCTCAGGGAAATGGAAAAACTGTTTGCTGCAAGTATGCAGCGTGAATTAGCCAGTTGCAGCAACTATTCTAAAATTGCAGATTTCAAAAAACCAATCAGTACCGATCTGATGAAGCAAACAGGGAAAGAAAAAGCGAAGAAGAAAAAATCGGACAAATAATACTGCTGAAATTATTGAAAAAAAAAGGAGTTCAATTCAATCATTAATAACCATTCAATTAAACTATTATGAAATCAAACTTTACTTTTTCAAATCATGCTTCAAAGTCAGGACATTTGCTTTTCAGCTTGTTTGTTTGCCTGTTTATCCTTCCATTTTCATTACAGGCTCAAACATCCAAAGAATACACGGTGGCTCAGACAGCCGATTTCTTATCTGATTTAGCCGGAGGAAAGTATGATGTGTTTGTTCTTTCTTCTTCAGGAGGTGAATATATTTTTACAGCTGCGGTAGCACCGATGAGAAGCTTATCCATTAAAGCAAAAAGTGGTTTGGCAGCTAAGCCTATGCTAAGTTATAACACTGCAACAGCAGCAAATTCAAAAGGCTTTCTGAATCCGGCTCTTCCTGACCTGACCCTTCAGTTTGAAGGGCTTGAATTAAATGGAATTAACAAAGGTCTGACTGGAGACAAAAGCCAACCCATTTTTCTGAAAAGCGAAGTTGCTGCTACCAATTTAAAAGTTGTTGTTAAAGATTGTTTCATTCATGATTTTATGAATGTGGAGGGAACCAATTTTAACGGTATTTTCAGACTGGAAGGAGTAGGCACCTCTTTTGACATACAGGGGTGTATTGTTAACAATTCATTTGGCCGGTTAATACTTTTTCAAACGGCAACTGTAGCCCCATATACCCAGTACGGCGATGTTGTTCTCAAAAACAATACGTTTAGCAATATTTTGAACGGAACAGAAAGTGGAGGCGTTGTATTCTTCAGATCAGCCGGCAGCGGTTCGCAGTTGGCTTTGGGAAAAAACCTGACTGTTGACCACTGCACATTTTACAATTACAC